>NZ_JBFAXI010000009.1:139278-156359 GCF_040680735.1 Streptomyces sp. NPDC051987
GGCCAGCCCACCCCGCCCCACCAATCCGGGGGGGGGGGGGGGGGCGGCGTTCACCCCCCGCCCAACCCCCCCCCCCCACCGCCCCGCGCCCTCAAATGTCGATTAGTGAACAAGGCCACCGCGCCCCGGTCCGGTCACACCCCCACACCCTGTCAGTTTCCTTATGGGACAGCCAAGTTGCGCACGTCCGGCGGTCGAAGTCGGAGTGTTCGGTGCATAAGGTGTCATTACCGGATCAAGAGCGTCCAGTCGCCCCCTCTCGCATCAGGCCAGACGCTGTCCTCCTGGTACGGCATCCTCGACGCATGACGACGGACACCCCGGCTCGGCTGCTCCAGCTGCTGTCTCTCCTCCAGACGCCCCGCGAATGGCCCGGCGGCGAGCTGGCCGACCGGCTCGGGGTGTCCCGGCGCACGGTGCGGCGCGACATCGACCGGCTGCGGGAGCTGGGGTATCCCGTGGAGGCCAGCAAGGGGTCCGACGGGGGATACCGGCTGGTCGCCGGGAAGGCGATGCCGCCGCTGCTGCTCGACGACGAGGAGGCCGTCGCCATCGCGGTCGGGCTGCGGGCCGGTGCGGGGCACGCCGTGGCGGGGGTGGACGAGGCGTCGGTACGGGCGCTGGCGAAGCTGGAGCAGGTGCTGCCGGCCCGGCTGCGGCACCGGGTGGCCACGTTGCAGGCCGCGACCACGCCGCTGACCAGTGGGGACGGGGCGAGCATCGCGCCCGGGACACTGACCGTGATGGCGTCGGCGGTCGCGGCGCGGGAGCGGCTGCGGTTCACCTACCGGGCCGCGGACGGGAGCGAGACGCGTCGGCAGGCGGAGCCGTACCGGCTGGTGTCGACAGGGCAGCGGTGGTACCTCGTGGCGTACGACGTCGAGCGCGCCGACTGGCGGACGTTCCGGGTCGACCGGGTGAGCGAGCCGTTCGCGACCGGGGCGCGGTTCGCTCCGCGGGAGTTGCCGACGGGCAGTGCGGCGGAGTACCTGCGGCGGTCCATCGGGCGGCAGCACGAGACGTACCGGTTCGTCGTTTCGTTCGCCGGGGCGGTGGAGGAGGTGGCGGCGCGGCTGCCGGGGTGGCTGGGGACGCCGGAGGAGGAGGGGGCGAGGGACGGCTGGTGTGTGGTGCGGGGGGAGAGCGCGGATCCGGTGGAGTGGCTGGCGGTGCGGCTGGCGATGCTGGGGTGGGAGTTCGCGGTGCGGGAGCCGGTGGAACTGGTGGCGAGCGTGCGGGAGTTGGGGGGCCGACTGAGCCGGGCCGGGGGTGGGTGAGGGGGCTGGGGTGGGGGGCCGCGGGGGGGGTGGGGACGATTACCGGCGCTGGCAGGGTGCCTCCCCCCAGCCTTCGGCCGGGGGGACCCCCAGCGCCCACCCGTGCCGCCCTGGGAGCACCTCCCAGGCCCTTGAGGCACTAGGGGAGGCACGACTGCCCGCGGCTACGACGGGGCCCGTAACGGGCGCGGGGCTGTATCCGATATGCGGCTCCGCCGCGTGGGCGCGACCAGCCCCACCGGCCCGCAGTCGAACCGCTGCCGCTACCCGCCCACCCCGTCCCACGCGAACCCCCGCAGTGCCTCCAGGTTGCGTAGGGCCAGGGCCGCCGGGCCCTCCGGGCCCGTGGGGTCGGCGGTGCCCGCCGACCAGGATTCGACCGCCGCTCGCACCGCCGCGCCGGCCACGGCCGCCGCGAAGCGGAGATGGGCCGGCGGGGCAACGTTGTCGACGGCGGTGGACGTCCGTTCCGCCAGGATCGACGTCAGCAGGCGGTCCGAGGACTGGCACACCTCCGCCCACACCTTGCGCAGGGCCGGGCTGGTGTCGGCCAGGTGGATCAGCGTGCGGACCCACTCCCAGGAGGCCGTGGAGACCCCCGCGCCCGGGGTCAGGGTGCGACGGACCGCGTGTTCCAGCGCCTCGGGGACGGAGAGGGCCGCGGGGGCCGTCCGTACCGCCTCCGTCCACCGCTGGGCGCCGGCCGAGTAGAGCGGGGCGATCGCCTCGTCCTTCGTGGCGAAGTAGCGGTAGAACGTGCGCGGGGCGATGCCCGCGGCCTGCGCGATGTCCTCGGCGCGGGTGGCCCGCAGGCCCCGCCGGACGAACAGGCCCGCGGCCGCACGGGCTATCTCCATGCGGGTCTCCGCCTTGCGCCGTTCCGTGAGGGAGAGGGGGGCGGGGCCCCGCGCCGGGGTGTCGCCGGTGCTGGGGGTGCTCACCCCGGCAGGCTATGCCGCTGTGGCAGAATCTGCCATCCGGGTGGTTCACCCCGTGGTTCAGGTACGGGGTGAACCACCGTCTCAGCATGACCGGCGCCTCGGCCGCGGGCGAACGCGGACCGCCACCGCCGGTGCGCAGTGTGGAGCCGGGCTCCGGCCGCCCGGGGGGACAGGCGCCGGAGCCCGGCTCTGGGAGAGTCCCGGCGCCGGGGGGATGGTGCGTCGGGACGTGGCTCGTGGACAGCGCGTCGAAGTCGCCGTCAGCGCTGTCAGTGGTGCGTCAGTGGTCGGCCGCGGCGAGCGGGCGACCTGCGGTCGTGACCGGGGCCCTCGGATTCCTGGCCCCCGCGGTGGTTGTTCCCTGCACGCGAACCCCGAAGCGGCGGTACCGCGCCATGTTCGCGCCGTCTTCCGCCACCCGGCGCACGCGCCCGGCGTGAGGGGCGTCCCGCGCGCCGTCGCGCGGGACCCATTCGTGCGTGCCCCCCGCATACCCCCTTACGCGGCTGGCTCGAACCCGGTGGAGCGGGCCAGCTTCTTCAGCTCCAGCAGGGCGTGCTTCTCGATCTGCCGGATGCGCTCGCGGGTCAGGCCGTGTTCCTTGCCGACCTCGGTCAGCGTGCGCTCGCGGCCGTCCTCGATGCCGTACCGCATCTTGATGATGGAGGCCGTGCGCTGGTCCAGGCGGCCGATCAGGTCGTCCAGTTCCTCGCTGCGCAGCAGGGTCAGGACGGACTGCTCGGGGCTGACCGCCGACGTGTCCTCCAGGAGGTCGCCGAACTGGGTCTCGCCCTCGTCGTCCACCGACATGTTCAGCGAGACCGGGTCACGGGCCCAGTCCAGCACGTCGACCACGCGCTCCGGCGTGGAGCCGAGCTCGGCGGCGATCTCGGCGGGCTCCGGGTCGCGGCCGTTCTCCCGGTTGAACTCGCGCTGGACCCGGCGGATCCGGCCGAGCTCCTCCACCAGGTGGACGGGGAGCCGGATGGTCCGGGACTGGTCGGCGATGGAGCGGGTGATCGCCTGGCGGATCCACCAGGTGGCGTACGTGGAGAACTTGAAGCCCTTGCGGTAGTCGAACTTCTCGACCGCGCGCACCAGGCCGGCGTTCCCCTCCTGGATCAGGTCGAGCAGGGGCAGGCCGCTCCTCGGGTAGCGCCGGGCGACGGCCACCACCAGGCGGAGGTTGGAGCGGATGAAGACGTCCTTCGCCCGCTCACCGGCGGCGACGAGCGCCTCCAGCTCCTCGCGGGTGGCGTCCGACGCGGACTCCTCCTCGCCGTCGAGGACCTGCCGCGCGAACACACCCGCCTCTATGGTCTGGGACAGCTCTACTTCCTTGGCGGCGTCGAGGAGCGGTGTGCGCGCGATCTCGTCGAGGTACATGCCGACCAGATCGCGGTCGGCGATCTCGCCGCCGTGGCCGCGGACGCCACGGGCGCGAACACTGCTTGCCGAGTCGGCCGTCTCTCCACCAGAGCCGAAAGCCTGGGAGGTGCCCCCAGTGGCGGACTGACGACGGGCGACGGCACGGGTTGCCATGCTTGCTCCCTTGCGATGGTGGGCGGGCGGGTGGTCCTGTTCGGTTCTTCTCGGTCCTTCAGCGGATGCTCGGCGCGCCCTCGGCAGCGCCTCGGAACTCCACTCCTGGAACTCCTCGGACTGTCGTCGAGTGCCCGGCATCTGAAGGAAACAACGACTGGAATCCGGACAGAATTCCCATGCCGCCCCCCGGATTTTCTGATCATGCAGTACCCTGTCCGACCACGTGAGGAGGCGCGGTGCTGGAGGAACGTGCAGAGGTGCAGGTCAGACCGGGAGTCGAGGGGGACCTCGAAGCCCTCACGGAGATCTACAACCACTACGTTCGTGAGACGCCCATCACATTCGACACGGTGACCTTCACGCCGGAAGAGCGTCGTCCGTGGCTGCTCTCCCACCCGGAAGACGGCCCGTACCGCCTGATGGTTGCCACGGTCGCGGACTCACAGGAGATTCTCGGCTACGCCACATCGAGCCCCCACCGCGCGAAACCGGCCTACCGGACCTCGGTGGAGGTGACGGTCTACGTCGCCCCGGGCGCCGGCCGGCGCGGTGTCGGCACGCTCCTGTACCGGGCCCTCTTCGAGGCGCTCGCACAGGAGGACCTGCACCGCGCCTACGCGGGCATCGCGCAGCCGAACGAGGCGTCCACCCGGCTGCACGCACGGTTCGGCTTCCGGTACGTCGGCACGTTCCGCGAGGTGGGCCGCAAGTTCGGCCGCTACTGGGACGTCGCCTGGTACGAGCGGCCGCTCTAGCCCGGCGGGAACGGCGAGCGGCTCAGCCGAACTGCACCGACCGCTTCGCCATGCCCATCCAGAACCCGTCGATCACCGACTTCTGCGTGTCCAGCTCGCCGCCCGCCTCGGCCGCGCCCATGGTGACGAAGAGCGGGGCGAAGTGCTCGGTGCGGGGGTGGGCGTAGCGGCCGGCCGGGGCCTTGTCCAGGAAGTCCAGCAGGGCGTCCCAGTCGCGGTTCTCCAGGGCCCGGTGTCCCCAGTCGTCGAACTCGGAGGACCAGGAGGGCACCCCGTTGCCGGCGTACCGCAGCGCGGCCAGGTTGTGGGTGAAGAAGCCGGAGCCGACGATCAGTACGCCCTCGTCGCGCAGCGGGGCGAGCCTGCGGCCGATCTCCATCAGGCGCCGCGGGTCGAGGGTGGGCATGGAGATCTGCAGGACAGGGATGTCCGCGGCCGGGAACATCTCCACCAGGGGCACGTAGGCGCCGTGGTCGAGACCGCGGTCCGGGATGTCCTGCACGGGGGTGCCGGGGGCGCGCAGCAGCTTGCGCACCGACTCGGCCAGCTCGGGCGCGCCGGGGGCCGCGTACCGGACCTGGTAGTAGTGCTCCGGGAAGCCCCAGAAGTCGTAGACGAGGGGGACGGTCTGGACGGCACCGAGAGCGAGGGGCGCCTCCTCCCAGTGGGCGGAGACCATCAGGATCGCCTTGGGGCGGGGCAGGCCGGCGCTCCAGGCGGCGAGTTCGCCGGGCCAGACGGGGTCGTCGGCGAGCGGCGGCGCGCCGTGACTCAGGTAAAGGGCGGGCATACGCTCCGGTGCGGCGGACATTGCGGCGACTCCCTCCGGGGTGCCGGGCTGCCTTCCCGGTCCCCTGGTAACTGCGTTCCAGTGAACTCTGTTTTAACTCTCAAGCTTTCTCGTCGACCCTACGCCCCACTTGTTTAATATTCAAGGAGGTGCCTCGTACAGTGGGACACATGACTACGGCATCCGACCCCGCCACCCCGCAGAGCCGCTGGCTCACCGACCACGAACAGCACGTCTGGCGCTCGTACCTGCACGCCACCACCCTGCTGGAGGACCATCTGGACCGTCAGCTCCAGCGGGACGCGGGGATGCCGCACATCTACTACGGCCTGCTCGTCGGACTCGCCGAGGCGCCCGGCCGGCAGCTGCGGATGACCGAGCTGGCGATGCGGGCGAAGATCACCCGGTCCCGGCTCTCGCACGCCGTCGCCCGCCTGGAGAAGAACGGCTGGGTGCGCCGGGAGGACTGCCCCTCCGACAAGCGGGGCCAGTTCGCCGTCCTGACCGACGCGGGCGCCAAGGTGCTGAGGCGCACCGCGCCGGGCCATGTGGCCGCCGTACGGCAGGCGCTGTTCGAGCGGCTGACGCCGGAACAGCAGCAGGCCCTCGGCGAGATCATGCAGATCGTCGCCGAGGGCCTGCAGCCCGACGAAGCGGGCGCGGACCTGCCCTGGCTCCGCTGAGGAGCCGGGACAGGCCCGCGTGCGGGTACCCCTGGGGTCTTGCGGCCGGTCGCTCAGAGGCTCAGTGGGCGACCACCGGGACCGCCGCCTCGTCCTCCGCGCCCGCACCGGAGGACACGGTGGTGGTGTCCGGCTTGCCGGCGTTGACGAGGCTCACCACGATCACCGCGGCCAGCACCAGCATGCCGACGGCGACCCAGATCGCGTTCGCGTAGCCGTGCACCGCGCCCTCCATCTGGACCAGCTGCTGCTGCGACTTGGAGGTCGCGGTCGCGATGTGGTCCTTGATGTACGACGTCGTCGCGGAGGCGGCGATCGTGTTCAGCAGCGCCGTGCCGATGGCGCCGCCCACCTGCTGCGAGGTGTTGACCATCGCGGAGGCGACACCGGCGTCCCGCGGCTCGACGCCGTACGTGGCCAGGGACATGGCCGGCATGAACGCCGTACCCATGCCGAGACCGAGGAGCACCATGGCCGGCAGGATCGTCGAGGCGTACGAGGAGCCGATCTCGATCTGGGTCATGACCAGCATGCCGCCCGCGGCGACCAGGAAGCCGGGGCCCATCAGCGCCCGTGCCGGGACCCGGGTCATCAGCCGGGTGCCGATCTGGGTGGAGCCGACCATCATGCCCGCGATCATCGGCAGGAAGGCGAAGCCGGTCTTGATCGGCGAGAAGCCCTTGATGACCTGGAGGTAGTAGGTCAGGAAGAGGAAGGTGCCGAACATCGCGATGATCGCGATGCCGAGGGAGAGGTAGATGCCGCCGCGGTTGCGGTCCAGGACGACGCGCAGCGGCAGCAGCGGGGCCTTGACCCGCGCCTCGGTGACCACGAACGCGACCAGCAGCACCGCGGAGGCGACGAACAGGCCGACGGTGGTGGCGTCGCCCCAGCCGTCGGACTCGGCGCGGGTGAAGCCGTAGACCAGCGAGACCAGGCCCAGGGTGGACAGGAGCACGCCGGGGATGTCGAGCGGGTTGCGGTTGCGGCCGCCCTCCGGCTCGCGGATGACGAAGTACGCGCCGAGCGCGGCGACGATGGCGAACGGGATGTTCACGAAGAACGTCCAGCGCCAGTCCAGGTACTCGGTGAGCACACCACCGAGGATGAAGCCGACGGCGCCGCCGCCACCGGCGATCGCGCCGTAGATGCCGAACGCCTTGGCCCGCTCCTTGGCGTCCGTGAACATCACGGCGAGCAGGGAGAGCGCGGCCGGGGCGAGCATGGCGCCGAAGACGCCCTGGAGGGCACGGGCGCCGAACATCATGGCGCCGCTGGTCGCGGCGCCGCCGAGCGCGGAGGCGGCGGCGAAGCCGGTCAGGCCTGTGACGAAGGCCCGCTTGCGACCCCACAGGTCGGCGATCCGGCCGCCGAAGAGCAGCAGACCACCGAAGGCGAGGGCGTAGGCGGTGACGACCCACTGCCGGTTGCCGTCGGAGATGCCCAGGTCGGTCTGGGCGGAGGGGAGCGCGATGTTCACGATGGTGGCGTCGAGGACGACCATCAGCTGGGCGAGCGCGATGAAGACCAGCGCTTTCCAGCGGTTGGCATCACCGGACGGTGCCGGTGCGCCGGGAGCCTGTGCGGCTGTTGCAGACATGGGGGTACCCACTTCGTGACTTCGTGACGGAAAAAGCGATGCGTGCGGTACGGAATCGGTGGTGCGTGCGGTACGGACGCGGCGCGCCGCGGTGTGCGGGCGGCGCCACCTGATGTGGACCGGCGGACGGTCCCGAACTGATCGGTGGTTCGCGGCTTGGTCAGGCCTGGCGGAGGTCCTCCATGGTCACGGCCGTGCCCGGCAGGGCGGAGCGGGCCGGGGCCCGCAGTCCGTCCAGGAACAGCTGCAGATGGCGGTGGACGAAGCGGTCACTGACCAGGCAGTCGGTGCCGAACGGGGGTCGGCTGAGCTGGGACACGACGATCATCAGATCGCCGACGCCCACGTCCGGACGGAGCTGTCCGGCCGCCTTGGCACGGTCCATGAGCTGCTCGATGAGCTGCTCGCACCGTTGACGCGCCGCTTCGAGATCAGGGTGGTTCTTGTCGAAGGTGCTGGAGACCATCGGGCACAGCGCGCTGACCCGCTCGTCGGCGGAGGCGTGCACGAAGCGCTCCAGCGCCTCGAAGGCGTCCCCGGTCTCCGTGAGGGCCAGCTCGGCCGCTTCCGACGTCCGGTCCATCACGGAGCAGACGACCTCGCGGACGAGCGCGTCACGGTCGGGGAAGTTGCGGTACACCGTGGCGTTGCCGACGCCGGCCCGGCGGGCGATGTCGTCGAGCGGCACGTCGGGGCCGTACTCGGTGAACATCTCGCGGGCGGCGGTGACGATCCGCTCCCGGTTGCGCAGGGCGTCGGCGCGGGGCCGGGGTGCCTTGCGCACGGCGGGAAGGGCGGTCGCGGTCTGCACGGCGCACTCCTGGTCTGTGGACTTTCCGCGATCCGGGGAGACCCTCCCCGTTTCGCGCTGACACAGGTCTAAACGGGGAGACGGTCCCCGGTTATTTCCGCACCTTCCCTTCATTTCATGTGACGTGGGTCACATCTCTTCGCTGCCTCGGGCCCGGTTCGGCACGGGCCCCGGCGTCCCACGATCGGCCCCTCCAGCGCGCGTCAGCCGCCCCGTCGACCCAGGGTGATCGAAAGGGTGCAGCCGGAGACCGGCGGCTGCCGTGGCGCGAAAGGTCCCTGCATGCAGCCGCAGCCCAGCCGCCGTAGACCGCCGGTCCGTCGCGCCGCCCCGAACCGCGGGATACGGCCGCCCCGCCGCATACCCCACCGCCGTGCGGTCTGCCTCGCCGCCGTCGCCGCGCTGATCCTCGCGGTCGGCACCTCGGCCGGCACCGGGCACCTCACGGCGGCCCCCGCACCGGCCGGCGCCGGCCCGATCGCGCTGGCCCGCAACTCCGTCTACGGCCCCTGCATGATCAGCGGCGGCCGCGACATCCAGATGACCGAGGGCGTCCCCACCCCCGGCGGATACTCCCGCTCCACCGGCACGGTGCACGCCCTCACCCTGATGGTCGACTTCCCCGACGCGCCCGGCCAGGGCAGCGCGCTCGACCGCTACCACGAGTTCTTCCCGCAGACCCAGGACTGGTTCCGCACCGCCTCCTACGGCAAGCTCGACTACCGGCCCGTCGCGCCCATCGACCACTGGCTGCGGATGCCGAAGCCGTTCAGCGCGTACGGCATAGAGCGCGGCGCCCCCTTCGACCCCGGCTACCGGCAGCTGGTCCAGGACATCGTGGCCGCCGCCGACCCGGACGTGGACTTCCGGTCGTACGACCTGCTGAACGTGCTGGTCACCCCGAACGCCGGTCCGTCCGCCCTGGACACCGTGCTGTCCGTGACCTTCGCCGGCAACGGCGACGCCCCGGTCGCCGACGGCACGCCGGTCTCCAACGCCTCGTTCGTCTACTCCCGCCAGGACGACGGCTCCGGCTCCTACGCCCGCACCGGCTACCGGGTCCTCCCCCACGAGAACGGCCACGTCTTCGGCCTGCCCGACCTCTACACCCAGGAGGGCGGGGGCGCGGTCGGGCACTGGGACATCATGAGCGAGGACTGGGGCGCCGACAACGACCTCCTCGCCTGGCACAAGTGGAAGCTGGGCTGGCTCGACGCCGACCAGGTCAGCTGCGCGGCGGCCGGGGGCAGCACCGAGTACACCGTCACCCCGCTGTCCCGGCCGGGCGGCCGCAAACTGGTCTTCGTCCCCGTGGACGCCCGCACCGGCTACGCCCTGGAGGTGCGCACCAAGGGGGGCAACGACGAGGAGGTCTGCCGTCCCGGCGTCCTTGTCTACAAGGTCGACGCGAACGTCGACACCGGCCGCGGGCCGATCAAGGTGTACGACGCCCACCGCGACAGCGGCGGCTGCACCCGCAGCCCCAACGTCCAGGCGGAGCTCTCCGACGCCCCGTTCGGCCCCGGCGAGAGCTTCAAGGACCCCGCACACGGGATCGAGGTGCTGGTGACGGGGGTGGACGGGGAGGGGAACTACCAGGTACGGGTGAACCGGAAGTAGCGAGCACGACGGGGCGGGGCGGCGCGGGGCAGACGGCGGGGCGGCGCAGGGCAGACGGCGGGGCGGCGCGGGGCAGCGCAGGGCAGACGGCGAGGCAGCGCGGGGCAGCGCAGGGCAGACGGCGAGGCAGCGCGGGGCAGCGCAGGGCAGACGGCGAGGCAGCGCGGGGCAGCGCAGGGCAGACGGCGGGGCAGCGCGGCGCGGAGCGGTGCTGGGCAGACGGCACGGCGTGGAGCAGCGCGGCGCGGGCACGGGGGCGGCGGTAATTCGGCAGGGGCGCGGGGCACGGGGGCGGCGGTGGTTCGTCAGGGGCGCGGGGCACGGGGTGGCGGTGGTTCGTCAGGGGTGTGGGCCGGGGTGGGTAGCGGGGCACGGTTTACGGTAGGCCTGCGCTGATCGCCGTGGTCGTCCGTTGCGGAGAGCACGGAGGTCGCGGGAACCGTCGTACCCGAGCCGGAGAGCCGATGACCGCCCCCTTGCCCTCCTCCCCCGCGGCGCACCAGCCGCCCGTCGAGGCGGTGACGCCGTTGATGCGGGGCGTGGCGGTGCTGGCGGCGCTGACCGAGGCGGGCGGCACGCTGAGCGCGAGCGCGCTGGAACGGCGTACCGGCCTCGCCCGTGCCACGGTGGACCGGATCACCGCGACCCTCGCCCGCATGGGCTACGTCCGCCCCGACGGCCGGGACGCGGTGCTCGCCCCCCGGGTGATGGAGCTGGGCAACGCCTACCTGGCCGCCCTCCGCCTGCCCACCCTGCTGGACGCGCACGCCGACGCCCTCGCCGACGAACTGGACGAGTCGGTCTCCCTCGCCGTCGCCGACCGGGACGGCATCCGGTTCATCCACCAGGCGACCCGGCGCCGCGCGATGTCCGTCAGCTTCCGCATCGGCGACCTGCTGCCGGCCGAACGGACCGCCCCAGGCCCGCTGTTCGCGGCCGAGTGGACGGAGCGGGAGTGGGCAGCCTGGCGGGCGAGGCGCGCGGCGGACCCGGCGGACGCGGGCTTCCCGGCCGTACCGCCGCGGAGTCCGGCCGCCGCCGACGACTTCGCGGCGCGGACGGAGGAGACCCGGCGTACCGGCTGGGCCCTGGACGACCAGCTGATCGAACCGGGTCTGGTCGCGGTGTCCGTCCCGGTGCGCGATCCGGGGACCGGACGCGTGGCGTGCGTGGCGAGCGTCGTCAGCCACACCAGCCGCCACACGGCCGCGGACCTGCGCGAGACCCTGCTCCCCCGGCTGCGCACGGCCGTCGCGGCGATGGAGGCGGAGCTGCGCGAGGCCGGCTCCCGGCCCGCGGAGCCGGGGCCGCCCCCCGCCGGGCTCGCCCTGTGGACCACGGCCTCCAAGCACGAACTCGGCCGCGACTTCGTGGAGTCGCTGGCCCGGGGCCTGACCGTGCTGACGGCCTTCGGCGAGGGACGGTCGGCGCTGACCCTGACCGACGTCGCGAAGGCGACGGGCCTGCCCCGGGCGACGGCCCGGCGGGCCCTGATCACGTACGAGCACCTGGGCCTGGTGGCCTCGGACGGGCGCGCGTTCGCCCTCACCCCGCGGGTGCTGTCCCTGGGCTACCCGCCGCTGTCCCGCACCACCCTGGCCCGCCTCGCGGCCCCCCGGCTGCGCGCCCTCGCAGACCGGCTCGACGAGCCGACGGCGCTGGCGGTGCTGGTCCCGGGGACCGATCCGGCGGAGATCCAGTACGTAGCGGTGGCGGCCGCGCGCCGGGTCCTGACGGTGGACATCACGGTGGGCACCCGGCTGCCGGCCGCCCGCACGGCGCTCGGCCGGGCCCTGCTGGGGCTCGACGCGCACACCGGTTACGCCCTGGCGGACGAGGAGCTGGAGTCGGGCCTGCGCTCGATCGCGGTGCCGGTGGGCGACCGGACGGGCCGCCCGGTCGCCGCCGTGAACGTGGCCACCCACGCGGCCCGCCGCACCCTGGCGGAGTGCGTGAGCGAGGTGCTGCCGGCCCTGCACGCCACGGCGGCCGGGATCCAGGACGACCTGCACATCGCGTCTCGCTTCACGCGCGTCCCGCTGTCCTGATCGCTGCGGTTGACCGTGACCATCGGTGAGTCCCCCGACCGGCCCGGTGACGTCATCACCGCCGCCGAGGTCGCCGCCCTGCGGTCGCCGGTGCCGGCGACGGGAGGTCGGCAGGGCGGGGCGCGGACGGCCGGCGTCGACGTGCCCGTGCGGACGCCGGCCGCCGACAGCACGGGACGGGGTGCGCTGCTGGTCCCTCGTACGAACCGACGACACCCCGGTGCGGAGGAGCACGTGAGGTCCGCGCGGGCGCTGTGGGACCAGGTGGCCGCGTACCGGCAGGATCCCCGCAGACCCCGCAGGTCAGAGCCACTCCAGCCCGCGCCTCCTCTCCGGCCCCCTACCGAGGACCCTGACTGGCGCGCATCCGCTAAGCTACCCCTGGTCAGCCGTTGGTACGTGACGTTGTCCGCTCAGATGACCGTGCGGAGAGCATCACACCACGTCTGACCAGCGGGCTTGTATTCCGCGTCGAAGATCCACACCCTGGATGTTCCACAAGGTCTCCTACAGGCCCCGGCCTTCGTAGCTCAGGGGATAGAGCACCGCTCTCCTAAAGCGGGTGTCGCAGGTTCGAATCCTGCCGGGGGCACTACCTGCGCAGCAGGTCAGAAGGGGTACGGGCCCCCTGTTCTATTCGAACAGGGGGCCTCTTCCATGATCCACTGCCACATGGATGCCACATCCCCCAGCGATCTTGAGTCAGCTCACCCGTACGGGGGACTGGACTATGTTCAACCGCCACGTAGCATTGCGCCCACGAGAGGGGCAGGCACGTCTCCCCACGCGCGCCTGAGACGCGCCTCTCGGGATCCTGCTCGGTCGCCGCTGGGGAGAGTGGCCCGAGCAGACAGAGGCCCCCGCCGCAGTCGCCGGCGGGGGCCTTCTTGTCTACAAGGTAAACCGCCCCGGCGCACGACGCGCCGGGGCGGGACGCCTTGACCGAGTCTCAGCGTCTAACGGCCGGATAGTGCGGAGACGCGTACGCCCTCCGGCCGCTTGGGTACCGCGCGCCGCCCAGTTCAGGCAGGGCGGCGGCGGTGTCTGCGGAATACCCGCTAGCAAGATCATTAAATTTGCCTGGCTGGGCAAAGACACAGGACCATGATCCATACAGCGTGGTCGGGTGCCCCTGGACCCCCCGCCTGACTGGCTGCTCCCCCGCCGGCAGGAGATCGGCGAGCGCATCCGCAGCGCCCGCTTACGGGCCGGACTGACACAGCTCCAGCTCGCCGAGCGGATCGGCCGCGAGCACCGCACGATCCATCGATGGGAGTACGCCCAGCGCATCCCCGACCTGGAAGACCTGCTGCTCATCGCGTGGGCACTCGGCGTCCCTGTCGAGGAGCTGGTGAAGTGAGCCGCCGCAGGCCATCGGCGTTGAGACCTGCGGCGGCTCGGCGACCGGCCCCGGCGGAGGAGCCTGGCCGCGACCCGGCGCCCAGGGGAGGCGCCGAGCGTCTATATGCGGGTGCCGTCCGCCCGGTAGGAGGGACGGGCGCCGAGGCCGGACGGCGCGGTCGGCGGCCGGACCTGCGGCCGGCACGGTTCCGGGCACAGGGTGATGGTGCTGCCGGGCCCAGACGGGGACATGTTGTCGACCTTTCTGGGCTTGCCCTTGATGGGGCGGTCGCAGCGGGCGCAGAAGGGCATCTCGTCTCTCCTTACCTTGTGGAGTGGCCAGCGGCCTGGTGGCAGTGGGGGTGCGCGTACACGTCGATGCTCAGGTCGTGGGCGCCAATGAATCCCACAGCCCGGCCGGCGGGAACCGCCCCGTCCTTGAGGGGCTTGGCGCACCAGACGCAGGCCCATCCGCTGTGCTGCGGACGCGTCAGCTTGGTCGCGTCAGGGAGCGGCTTTGGCCGGGGCGTCACGGCTCGATCACCTCAGCCCAGAGATGCGGGCCGGAACCATAGTTGTGGCTGCCCCAGCTGTCCGCCTGCCGCAGGATGCCGATTGCCGCGTGCCACCGGTCCCAGTCCGTGTCGGCCGGGGCGGGGGCGGTTATCCGTACGCCGCGCTGCGCAGGGATCACGTCCACCGGGCCGCCGAGGGCGTTCTCCAGGGCGGCACGAAGTAACGCCGATCTGCTTTCAGGCACAGCTCATCCCCGCTCTCGTGCGAGAGACTGACTCTCGTACGAGAGTAGACCGGGGCTCACTACTCTGTCACGTAAGTCACATGGAAGGAGGCGGACGGTGAGCGAGACGCCGCTGTACCTGCAAGTAGCCGACGACCTGCGCGCCCGCATCGAGAGCGGCGAACTCCCACCAGGCAGCCGCCTACCCTCCGTCGCCGAACTCATCGAGCAGTACGGCGGCAGCAACAGCGTCCCCAGCTCGGCCTACAAGCTGCTCGTCAACGAAGGCCTGGTGGTGTCCCGGCACGGCGCCGGCCACTACGTCCGCGGCACCGAGACCCCCGAGCTTCTCGTCCGCCAGCACCGCCGCCGCAGCGAGGACTCACCGTTCGCGCAGGGCGCCGCCGAGCAGGGCGCCGTCGGGACGTGGCAGCACGAGAGCACCACCGAGAAAGCCACCGAGGCGACCGCCGTACGGCTCGGCATCACAGCCGGGGACCCGGTGATGCACACCTCGTACGTCTACCTCGCCGACGACCGCCCAGTGATGCTCGCCGAATCGTGGGAGCCGCTCGCGGTCACCGGGCAGTCCCTCATCGCGCTGCCCGAGGTCGGCCCGTACGCCGGCGTCGGAGTGGCCGCGCGCATGCGGGTGCTGGGTATCGACGTCGGAGACCCCGTCGAACGCGTCCGGGCCCGACCAGCCACCCGCAGCGAGACGCAGGGCCTCGGGATGACGCCGCCTGCCGCAGTGCTGGCGATCGAGCGGACCTACTACGACCAGGCCACCGGACGGCCAGTGGAGACGGCGGACGTCGTGATGCGCGGGGACCGGTGGGTCGCCGTGTACGGACAGGTCCCCCAGCAGAACTGACCCCGGACATGACGAAAGCGGCCCCGCCCTCCCGAAGGAGAGCGGGGCCGCGGTCAGCGTCCGAGGAGAGCGATCACACCCGTGGCAGCGCCGGCGAT
Organism: Streptomyces sp. NPDC051987; assembly: GCF_040680735.1. NCBI lineage: Bacteria > Bacillati > Actinomycetota > Actinomycetes > Kitasatosporales > Streptomycetaceae > Streptomyces > Streptomyces sp. NPDC051987. The sequence goes on from NZ_JBFAXI010000009.1 coordinate 154,401, forward strand.
ACCGGCGAGTGCGCCGATGGTGGGCAATGGCCAGCGGGCCCGTTCGAGGGTGCGGATCCTGAGCTCGTGGTCCTGGACGTCCGACCGGATGTCCTTCGCGTCGTCGAGGATGTTGTCCAACTTCGATTCGATGCGGTTGACCGCTTGAGCCAGGTCCCTCACCTCCTGATACATCTGGGCGTTGCTGATGAACACGCCCGGGTCGGGCGTCGCCATCAGGCCTCGCTTCTCCGGGCCGGGAGCGCGGCTGCTGTGGTGGGCGAGCCGACGAATGCCGACAGGGCGCCCTTCACGACCGCCAGCCCGGCCGGGATCGCGGCGACGGCGGCGGCCTTGGCCGCGGACAGGTCGACGACGCTGCCCGCCAGGAGCAGCCCGAGGAACGCCTCCAGGTAGGTGGCGACGGTGCGCTCGGCGAGATCGACGAAGAACTTCATGACAGGGGTTCCCTTCGGGTCAGTCGGTGACGGTGAAGCCGTGCCGGGCGGCGAGCTTCGTGAGGCTGGTCTTGCCGGGGACGCCGTCGGCGGCGGTGCCGGTGAAGCCGCCGCCGGCCGCCGAGCGCTGCCAGCGGGCGTATGCGGTGACGGTCTTGGTGCCGAAGCTGCCGTCGACGTACTGCGCGGCGAGCAGGCCCTCGGCCTTCAGGGCGCGCTCGACGACGAGGACGTCGGCCTGGTGCGTGGTGTGGCCCTGGGCGGCCTGCGGGTCGTGCTGCGCGGCGTACACCACGTGCGCGAGGGAGACGTGCGGCTTCTGGTCGACGCCGAGGATCTGTTCGGCTCGCGCGATGATGGCGCCGCGCTGGGCCTTGATGGGGTCGCCGGGGCATCCGGTGTGGCCGCCCCACGCGGCCCCACCCATGCCGTGCCAGCCCAGGCCCTTCCCGTTCGGGTCGTCCGTCGACTGCAGCGGCACCGCGTAGGTCTTGTGCAGCCACGCGAGCAGCTGCGCGGCGTTTTCGAGCTGGGTGGTGGTCAGTGAGTCGCCGGCGTAGCCCTCGTTCTCGATCGAGATCCAGTGGGCGTTGCCGTCGGCCTCGGCCCAGGCGCGGTCCTTGGTGTCGACCAGCTGGCGCAGGCCGCCGGTCTTCGGGTTCAGGAAGTGTGAGCTGGCCTGCGAGGCGGGGTTCTTGAACCAGGCCTCACTTCCCTGCTCGGTGCCTTCCTGGATGTGCAGGACGAGGCCGCGGACCTCGACCATGCCGTCCACGCGCTTGTTCGGGGTGGGGCCGATGAAGGTGGCCCCGGGCATGAGTGCCATGGTCACAGTCCCTTCGCGGTCAGCCAGGTGTGCAGGGAGGCAGCGAGGGCCTTGTCCACGTCGGTGGGCGTCGGGGTCGGCGTGGGGGCCGGGCTGGTGAGCGGGACGAACAGGGTGGCGTCGCCGTCCTCGTCCAGGAGGCGGCCGAGGTCGTCGAAGGAGAACGAGAACAGCCCCTTCGCGCCCCATCCGGTGCCCCACGAGTTGCGGGCGAGGACGCGCTGCTTGGCGGCGTCGATGCCGTACAGGAGGAACTCGTGGCCGCCGCGGACGCTGCCGGAGATGTGGACCAGGCCGTTCGGGTCGGGGCTGTCGAAGCCCTCGTACCAGTTGACGCCGACGATCAGCGGGGACACGGCGAGGGCCTTGAGGGCGGAGTCGAGACTGAAGGCGTGCTGGTAGCCGGAGATGAGGCCGGCCTTCTGCGCTGCCTTGGCGACGGCGACGCCCGTCGAGCCGGTGTCGGTGGGCGGGTAGACGCCCTGCACGCTGTCCAGGCGGGTCGCGGCGCTGTAGAGGGCGACGGCCTGCGTCTCGTCCGCGTCGGCGTCGCCGGTGGGCCGGGCCTTCACCGTGGTGGGGATCGCCGCGTACAGCGGGTCGGTGCCGGCGAACGCCTCGGCGGCGTTGCCGGTGCACGATCCGAGGCTGCCCTGGTCCAGGACGGGGATGCGGACCGTGTGGACGGCGCTGGTG
>NZ_JBFAXI010000010.1:0-111662 GCF_040680735.1 Streptomyces sp. NPDC051987
CGGTGCCGGCGAACGCCTCGGCGGCGTTGCCGGTGCACGATCCGAGGCTGCCCTGGTCCAGGACGGGGATGCGGACCGTGTGGACGGCGCTGGTGTAGGTGGACGGCAGCAGGTCCTCGGAGAGGGCGTAGGCGCGGGAGCGCGGGTCGTGCTCGATGTGCCGGCCGAGTCGTCCGCCGGTGTGGCTGGAGTACTCGTCGATGAAACGGATCTTCACGGTGCTCCTTGAGGGCGTGAAAAACGCCCCTGGGCCGGTCGGCTGGGGCGTGGCGAGGAGAGTGGGGTGCGGGTCAGGTCAGCTGCACGTCGGACGTGCCGGTCGTCCATGCGCTCCGGCTGACCGTCCAGCCGGGATAGGCCGTGGTGAGGGTGGTGGCGATGGCGGCGGCGATGGCCTCGATGATCGGTGCGGACGCGCCGGTGATGCCGCTCTGGAAGGTGACGTCGACGGTGGCGCCGTCCTGGTCGAGGGTGTCGGGGTTTTGGACGCTGACGTTCACCGTGACGGAGCGCGGGGTGTAGCCGCTGGTGGGCAGGCTCATCGGTGGCCTCTCAGGTGATGGCGGTGGCGTTGGTGAAGTTGCTGGAGATGCCCATGTCCTCGACGAGGATGTAGGCGACGTTGTTGGTGCTGGCGGCGACGGCCACGGTGCCGCCGCCGCTGGCCAGGGCGTAGGTGCCGACGAGGGCCGCGGTGATGTCGGCGCCGGAGTTGTTCGCGCAGATGTTCTGCAGGTTGAACATCGTGTTGCCCGCGAAGAGGTAGGTACGGAAGCCGTCGATGTAGGCGGTGCCGCTGGTGTTGGTCTTGCGGACGCGGAACTGGCCGTTGTCGCCGGTGGTCGTGCCGATCCCGAGGCCCTTGTAGGTGATGCGGTAGGCGCGGCCGTTCTGGAAGGTGATCGACGGGGTGGTGATGGCGACGAGCTCGGTGGTGGTGGTCGTCGACGTGTTCGCGGTGATCGCGGTGTAGCTGAGCACCTGCGGCGTGTAGTTGTACAGGTACACCAGCGGGTTGTAGACCTGCGCGAGCCACCAGGCGTCGGAGGCGGGGAACCCGGCGACGGCCTGGGTGATGGCGGGACGGGTGGTCACGGTGCCTCCGAGGTCATCCGAAGCCGAACAGCGGGCTGGTGCCGCCGAATTGAGCGGGCACGTCGTAGCAGGTGGGGTAGGTGCCGCCGGGCGGCAGCGTCGCGGTGCCGGGCAGCGCGGAGCAGATGATGTCCGCGCTGGCGTGGCTGTTGGTCGTGTTCGCGGTGAGGGTTAGCTGCACGGTGCTGTAGCCGGCGGTGACGGTCTGGACGGACTGGACGGTGACCGTCTCGGCGTTGGCGGTGCCGTAGCCGAGGACCATCTGGAAGCCGGACGGGATGACGTACTGCGCGGCGATCGCGTTGTTCCCGGAGATCGGCCCGACGGTGATCACGTTGACGCCGGCGGCGATGCCCGACGAGAGGGCGGCCCAGGCGGCGGAGATCATCCAGTAGCGGTACTGGGAGGCCGGGGAGACCTGCAGTTTCAGCTGGATCTGCCCGGTGTCGTCGCCCGACCATTCCAGCTGCTCGATGAAGCCGTCCAGCTGCTTGGCGGGGGCCAGGGCGGGCCGCTTCATGACGCGCACGAGGTCGGCGAAGTGCAGGCCCATGACCTGCTTTTGCAGGGTGGGGCTGTGGCCGAGGTCGACGGTCAGGCCCTGCAGGCGGGTGTGGGGGTCCTTGTAGAGGCTGAGCAGGTAGTTGGCCATGCTCGCGCCGGTGGCGGTCTTCTGCGGGTTGATGGTGCGGGTGAGGGTCTGCGGGAAGTAGGCGGTCTGGCTGGTGGTGTCCTCGGCCTCCTGCAGCTGGTTGGTGTCGGTGACGTCCGCGGCGCCGTCCACGGTGATCTGCACGTCGTTGTAGAGGTGGGCGGGGTCCTGCTCGAACTTGATGTCGTCCTTGACGGGGACCTCGCCGCCGGCGAGGTTCTCGCCGAAGATGACGACAGGGGTGTTCTGGACCCACCGCCACAGGTGCCCGTACAGGGTCGGATTGCCGAAGTTGTCGACGGCGAACTGGCCGTTCTCGGTGTCCGCAGACTTCTGGATCGCGTCCAGGGCGGAGCGCCCGTTCAGGCCCATCGAGCCGAGGAAGCCCTGGGTGCCCACGGTCTGGAAGGTGACCGCGCTGCCCGGGTGGAACGAGGCGAGCGAGAGGAGGCGGCTGATGCGGCTGGTGGGCGTGTCATCGGCCCAGCCGCGGGCGAAGCCGCGAGCGAGGTCGGCGGCGGTGGCCGCGTCGAGGGCGGTGTTCCACTGGGCGAAGTAGGCGATGTCCCCGTTGAAGGGGGCGGTGTTCTCGCCCGCTCCGTTCGTGGTGACCGTGGCCCCGATGACGTCGGATGTGTAGGTCGAGGAGGCCATGCTGATCGTCGAGGTAGCGCTTGCTCCGGCGCCGTCCACGGTCAGCAGGGCGCTCTTGCCGTCGGCCGACAGGGTCAGGACGGCGCAGTGCCAGTTCCCGTCGCAGACGTAGAAGGAGGGGTTCTCGACGTATGCGGACGCGGTCTTGCCGGAGTTCTGCAGCTTGAACGTCATGTAGCCGTCGGAGAAGATCTCGACGTTGGCCACGGACTGGTTGCCGCTGCCGGAGAGGTAGCCGGGGCCGGTGGCACCCCACAGGGTGGCGACGGAGAAGCGGCCGCCGGTGTTGGGCTGCACGCTGGTGCGGAAGCAGATCAGCCGCGTCCACCCGCCGTTGGGCAGCATGAGGTGGTCGGTGCCGTCCCAGGGCAGCAGGTAGGTGGCGCCGGCGCTCGTGCCCAAAGATGCGGCCTGGTTGTTGGCCAGCGTCGTCACGGGTCCGGGCACACCCCACAGTGTCCCCAGGTCGCTGGTGGAGGTGATGGAGGTGCCGTAGGTGATGTTGGCGCCGACGACGTCCAGGCAGCCGGTCGACAGCTGCGCTCCGGCATACGGCAGGAACGCCGTGGCGGCGCCGTCGCGGCTGGCGCTCGTCGAGGCGAGGTCGTAGGCGCACTGCAGGCTGGCCGACTGGGTCTGCGACAGCCAGCCGGGCATGACGTTCTGGTAGGTCAGCTGGGAGAGCGGGGCGAGGGAGTCGACACAGGTGACGTCGACCAGGCCGTACTTGCCGTTCTGCTCGTAGGACTGGGGCCAGCGCTCGACGAAGCCCTGCCACAGCTGCATCCAGTCGCCCGGGTACGCCCAGGTCGTAGGCGCACTGGACTGTTCGAGCTGCCAGCCGGTGACGCGCACGGTGGTGTTCGCCGTGGCGGCTATGTTGGTGGAGATACTCGCGATGGCGAAACTGGCCCCTGCCGGGGCGGTGCGGGTCATCGACAGCCGCACCCAGCTCGTGGTGATCGTGGTCGTGGTGCCCAGGCTGCGGGAGAGCAGGTTGCCGTTGAGGTCGTACCAGCCGAGCCGGATCTTCATGTCCAGGCCGCTCATGCCGCCGGAGGCGAGCTGGAGGTCGACGCCGACCGAGTAGGAGGCGCCGGCGGTCACGGTGGTGCCCTCGCAGTCGTGGCTCGTCCACGGCTGCACGTCCCCCCACAGGCCCATGGCCGCCCCCGAGCCGGTCCCGTTGGGGATGGTCCAGGTCTGCGCTGTGGTCAGGCCCGAGAGGGAGGCCGCCAGGCCGGTGGCGGTGCTCAGGGTGCCCGACGAGACGGCCATGGACAGGGTCCTGGTGCCGTTGGCGACCCAGGGGTACAGCAGGTTCTGGCTCGGCCCGGTCATCGCGATCAGACGCGCACGCCGGTAGGGCAGCACGTAGGGGTAGTACGGGCTGGCCGTGTTGTCCGGGTCGAAGGCGCCGTCGAGGTTGTCGAGCTTGAAGGTCATCTCGCCGCTGGTGACGGTGTCGAGTTCGTACTGCCGCCCGGCGAGGGTGGCCTTCCAGGCGCCGCGCAGCCGCTTGGAGACGGTGTACCAGTTGTTCGGGGCCGTCGAGTTGCCGCCGGCGTTCCACGCGATCTGGACGAGGATGCGCGGCCAGGTGCCGATCAGGGGGCCGTCGGTGAGAGGGAATCCGGTTGGGACGGTCACGAAGGGCCCCCTGTTCAGCGGGTCTTGGCCGACAGGCCGTTGGAGGTGTTGCGGCGCTCGTGCTGCAGGGCACGGCGCTGCATCTTCTTGAAGAGCACCTCGCCGTCGATGTTGACGACGGTGGTGAGCTCCAGGACGCCGCCCGCGCCGCCGCCGCCCGCGAACGCCAGCTGCCGGGCGGCCGCCAGCTTCGGGACCGCAGGCATTCCGGCGGTGGACACGGCGCCGGCCATCGCCAGTGCCGCCGACTCGGCCCTGCGGCTGGTGGCGTTGATGCCGTTGGCCAGGCCCTGGGTGATGAACTGGCCGATCTCGTGGAACACCTGCGACGGAGAATGGATCTTCAAAGCCTTGCGGATGGCGGCCGCCATCGACTTGGCGATGTGCTCCATCTGCTTGTCGATGGCCTTCTGCTGCGACTTCAGGCCCCGCACGAGGCCCTTGGCGCTGTTGATCCCGGCCTTGTACATCGCATCGGCGGTCGCCGTACCGACGCTGCCCGCGGCCGACTTGGCCTGCCCCTGCAGCTTGTTGATCTCGGCGATCTGGGCGGCGTTCCCGCTCGCCAGCGCGGCCGCGGTCGCGCCGCCCTGGTCGACCCCCGAGTCGGCGATCTGCTGGATGAGGTCGGCGCGCAGGTGCATCTTGCGCAGCTTGGTCAGGTTGGCCGCGAACGCCTTGGCCTTGGCCACCTGGTCGCGCATGTTCGCCACCACGTCCTGGCTGGTGAGTTGGACGGATCCCTCGGGTAGCGCGGTGACCACGGACACGTTCTGCATGACCGAGGCGGCGACACTGTCCCGTGTCTTCGTCCAGTCCTTTTGGAGGTCGGCGAGCTTCTTGTTCGCCGCCTTCAGCCGGATGGCGACCCGGTCCCGCTGCTCGGCCAGCCTGACCAGCTCGGCGCCGTCCCGGCGCACCAGCGACTGCAGGTGCCGGTGCCCGGAGGAGCCGAACTCGCGGTACAGCATCTGCGCGATGCGGATCGTCGCCGACTTCACCCGGGCCGTGGAACCGGTCAGGCCCTGCACCAGGCCGTCGTTGATGTACGCGCCGATCTCGGCGAACTTCTTCGACGGGGAGGCGATCCCGAGGAAGGACTTGGCCGCGCTCAGCGCGCCGGACGCGAGGTGCTTGAGCGAGCCGAACAGGGAGCTCGCCGAGTTCTCGACGCCGTGGACGACGCCCATCACGATGTTCTTGCCGACCGACACGAACTTGTCGCCCCAGCCCTTGGCGGTGTTCCAGGCCTGGGTGAGCTTGTCCTTGATGGCGGAGGCGACCTTGCCCATGTAGCTGGTGATCGACCGCCACACCGACACGATCGGGTTGATCATCGCCGACTTGATCGAGCCCCACACGCTCGCGGCCACGGACCGGATCGCCGACCACGCGGTGCCCAGCCAGCCCTTGGCCGTGTTCCACAGGGACTTCAGGTCGTTCCACAGCGCGACCATCGGGGTGATGACCGCGGCCTGGATGAGCGCCCAGATGGTAGAGGCGGCCGTCTTGATGCCGTCCCAGATGGCACCGAAGAAGCTGGCGATGCCGTTCCACACCGCGCGCGCCGCCGACGCCATCGCGTGGTGGGTGCGGTTCCAGACCGCCACGAGCACCGCGATCGGGAACATGAAGATCACCAGGAGCAGGGGCCACCACTTCCGGAAGAATCCGCTGATGGCGTTCCACACGGTCGCGGTGGTCTGCCGGATCCAGTGCCAGGCGCGCACCACGGGGTCGGCGACCGAGTGCCAGGCGCCGGCGAACCAGGACGCGATCGCGTGCCAGGCGCCCTTCACCCAGTCCACGATCGACTGCCAGATGCTGGCCGTGCCGTTCGCGATCCAGTTCCAGGCGCCGACGACGGCGTTCGCGACGTCGGCGCTGATCCGCTTGATGAAGCCCCAGACGGTCTTCCAGTGGACCACCAGCAGGACGATGGCGGCGATCAGCGCGATGACCGCGAGGACGATCCAGGTGACCGGGTTGACCGCGGCCGCGGCCGCCATCCCGTACAGGGCGGCCGTCACCGCGGCGATCGCGGCGACCAGGGCCACGCCGATGACGATCGCCAGGGCCTTGGCAACGTTCTGGTGCGCGGCCAGCCACGTCGTTCCCTTGGCGATGACACCGAGGATCTTCTGGAAGGCGGGCAGCAGGAACTGCCCGACCTGGATGCCCAGGGCGTGCGCGGAGGCCTTGGCCTGGTCCATCTTCTGGTTGAAGTTCTTCTGGACGTCCGCCCAGCCCTCGACGCTCTTGCCGCCCTTCTTGACGTGTTCGTCGATGCCGGCGGTGTTCTTGATGAAGTCCTTCATGTGCGGGCCGGTCAGCTGGAGCGCGGCCTGCATGGACTTGGTGCCGCCGACCATCGTGGCGAGCGCGCCGACGTAGGTCTGCTGCTGCGGCGGCAGGTTGGCCAATGCCCTCTGGAACTCGGTGGTGTTCTTGGACGCGCCCTGCAGGTGCCGGATGAGGACGGTGCCGGCCGGGCCCATCTTCTTCTCGATGGCGTCGGTGAGCATCGTCAGCGTCGAGGCCAGGCCGTGCTTGCCGAGGTTCTGCCCGACCTGGACGGCGTCCAGGCCGAGGTTCTTCATCTCGGTCGCGGCCTTGGCGCTGGGGTTGGACAGCTGGCCGATGGTCTGGCGCAGGTAGGTCGCGGCGACCGCGGCCGGGGTGCCCTGCGCGGTCATCGTCGCCATCGCGCCGAGAACCTCGTGCAGGCCGACGTGCGCGGCGGCCGCCACCGGCAGGATCGTCGACATGCTGCCCGCGAGGGCTTCGAGGTTGGTCTTGCCCTCCGCCTCGGTCGCGATGAGGCTGTTCATCACGTCGGTGACGGAGCTCGCGCCCGTGTGGTACGCGTTCATCGCCGTGGTGGCGGCGTCGGTGGTGGTGTTCAGGTCCGCGGCACCGACCTTCGCGCCCATCGCCGCGGTCTTGAGGACCTTCAGGGCATCCGCGCCGTGATAGCCCGCGGACTCCGTCATGTAGAGGCCCTTGGTCAGCTCGTCCGTGGACTGGCCGACCTGCCCGGCCATGGCGAGGACGCCCTGACCGACCATCTGCATGTTCTTCGCCGACTCGCCCGCGCCGGTGCGCACGCGGGTCATCTGCTGCTGGAAATCCCCGGCCATCTTCGCGGTCTTGACGGCCACGCCGGCGGCCGCAATCCCGATGCCGACGACAGCGGCCTTGGCCATCAGGCCCGTCTTCATGAAGGCGCCGGCGCCCGCCTCATCGGCAACCGCCATCTCCGCCTTCACGTCGGCAATGGCCGTCTTGACGCCCTTGGAGTGGCCCAGGAACTCGATGAAGACCGGAGGCAGCGCACCCATGAGGGAGTCACCTCCCTCACAGGTTCAGATCAGATCTGCGTCGCCCGCCGCCAATGGGTCTGCCAGACGGCGGCCATCTTCGGTTCGGCCTTGCGGACCCCGGGGCGGACGTAGGGGTACTGGCCTTCGAGCCGCTTCTTGTAGAGGTTGCGGACCCCGCCGCCGACGCCGACACCGCCCTGGAAACCGCCGCCGGGCAACGGCTTGGGCCTTCGGACACCGCCCACACCGCGGCTGAGCTTGCCCGTCAGCCGCCCCGGTCCCCCGCCCTTGGTGACGTGGTGCGGGGACAGGTTCAGATTGATCGTCGGCCCGGTCCGGGAGGACTTCCCCCGGTGGTCCCACCGGGGGCGCCCCCGCAGGCCCGAGCGGATGGACTTCTTCGCCAGGGCCTGCGTCGCCTTCAGCGCCCGGACCGTGGCGAGGTCGATCTCCCGGTCCAGGCGCGTCAGGGCGCTGCGGGCCTCCTTCGTGCCACGCACGATCACGGTGATGCCGTCAGCCACGGGCCGCCTCCTCCTGCACGTTGGCCTTCGCCTGCTCGACCGCGCCGTCCACCGCGAGGATCCAGTCGAGCCGCTCGGCCGGCAGATCCATCCAGGTGTTGGGCGGCCCGACCACACGGCACAGCTGCCAGTCCCGGTACGCGTCCATGGGCAGCTGGTGCGCGGGGTATTCGAACTTCCCCTCTATCGCTACGCGGAGGCGGTAGAGGGCACGGTAGGGCTGTCCGCCTCAGTCGAGGGCGAGAAGTCCGGACCGCCCTGCAGGGCGCCCTCGGCGCACATCTCCTTCAGCTTGTCGTACACCGCCCCGGGCAGGTCCTGCAGCGCGTCCAGGGACACCTCGTCGCCGTAGGACCAGCCAGCTACCCGGGAGATGATGAGCCGGTCGTTGAGGTCGTCCATCAGGCTGAGGGCCTCGTCGCCCATGACCGAGGCCATCTCGACGGCCTGCGTCTCGTCGATGTCCTCCAGGGCTTTGACGCCCTTGGCCTGGGCGTCCTTGACGACGCTCGCGAACGCCGGGTTCTGCGCGAGCTTCATCTGGATCGTGCGCACCGGGCGGCGCAGCCGCTCGGGCACGTCCGCGGGCTCGCGCAGGTCCGCCCAGCCCTGGTCGGGCATCTGGTGTCGGGTGATGCTCATGAGGGTGTGGTCCTTCTACTTGTAGGTGTTCGCGGCGATGGCGTTCTGCAGCGTCGCCTTGATCGGGCTGTAGCCGCCGGACGCCCCGATGTCGCTGGTGTTGCCGATCGCCGTGAAGCTCACCGGGAGCTCGATGTACTCCTTGCCGTAGGACGGCGTGCCCTCGGTGTAGGCGACCTGGCTGCAGTGCAGCTGCAGGCCGTTCAGCGCGGCCGCCGCCCCCTGGGTGTACGCCACGTCGAACGACTGCACTGTCGCGGCCTGGAACGCGGTCCGCTGCGCGTTGGACTCCATGACGAGGGTCGCCTTGCCCTCGACGGAGACGTCCCCGGACCAGATCCGGTACGGGTTCTGGGTGCCGGCCGAGCCGCGGATCGCGGTGACGTTCCGCTTGATGGTCAGCTCGCCGTCCTGCATGAACGTGGCCACGCCGCCGATCTGCCCGATGATCTGCCAGTTCGGCGACGGAGCCACCGCGGTGAACGACGGCGTCGGCGTCGTCGTGGTGGCATACGCCCACGTGGTGGCCTTGGCGGACCACTCGAACAGGCCGTCGGCGTTCCACTTGAACCCCAGCTCGGAGAACTGAGCGCCCGGGTACTGCCAGGTCCCCAGCGGGTCGTAGATGGTCCACGTCTGCGGTGTCGGCTGGGTGTCCCCGGTGCACAGCGTGGAGAAGACGTGCGAGAACGGGGCGCTCGCGCCTGTGGTGACCAGGTCGGGCAGCACGGAGGCCAGCAGCCAGCCGATGGTGTCGGCGAAGACGTCGCCGCCCAGGTCCAGCTCGGCACCCTTCTGCCCGCCGTACAGGCCGAACACGTCGACCGGGGCACCGCGCTGGCCCTGGTCCTGGATCAGGTTGACGTCGTCCTTCGGGGTGAGCGTCTTCCAGGGAATCCACTTCGTGGCCGCGACGGGCGTGCCGGGGGTGACCTCCTTGGCCACGCCGAGCACGGCGAGATGGGACGGCTTAGGCATCGCTGCCCTCCTTCTCCGGCGCCCGGCCGGCCTTCTTCGTCTGGGTCTTCGCGGCGTCCCAGCAGCCGTCGCCCGGGTCGTCGGGCAGGTCGTAGGTCTCGCCGGGCACCGGGGCCACGCCGAGCGTGGGGTAATACCGGCCCTCATCGCCGGTGTACGTGAGCTGCACGGTTTCCCTCACAGGGTCTTGAGACAGTCGATGCCGATCTCGACGACGGCTTGGCGGCCCTTGTGGTCCTCCGACCAGCCGGACGTGTGCTGCACCGTGCCGGGCTTGCCGCGGTCGACCGCGCCGCCCAGGGACGGGTCCGAGCGGACGACGGCCACGACCAGGTCGGCGAGCTGGCGGGCCCGCGCGAACACGGCGGCCGCGTCGTCGCCGCCCCGGTACACGTCGACGGTCACCGTGATCGTGTAGTCCTCGCGCAGCCAGTGCGAGCCGCCCGAGCCGACCACGCTCTCCGGGCTGTACTGCTGGTGGACGTCGCCGACGGAGATGATGTCGTCGGGCTGGTAGGGGCCCGGTTCGTCGAGGCAGACGAGAATGTTCTGGACGCCGGCGAGTTGGGTCTGCAGGCCCTGGAAGATCCAGGTACGGGCGGCGGGGATGCTGGAGGCGGGGATGTTCCCGATGGGCGTGGTCATGCGATGCCCGGGGGCCGCTTGAAGGGCTGCCACAGCTCCAGCACGCGCTGCGGCAGGGCGAACCCGGTCGGCACGCCCATCGACTCGCCGTCCAGCGCGGCCCCGCCGAAGCGCGGCCGGCCGCCCTGCTGGGTGAGCTGGAACAGGTGCCGGATCAGCTCCAGCGCGCCGAGCCGCACGGTCCACGGGATCGCGCCGGACGTGCCCGCGGTGTAGACGACCTTCACGTTCTTGATGCCGTGCGGGAAGCACACGGCGCCGCCGGTCGCGCGGCGCACGATCTGGCCCTTGTCGAGGTCGACGGTGTAGCCGTAGGCGTCCGTGGAACTGCCGAGCGGCTGCTCGGTGAGCACCCAGGTGGACGCCGAGACGTACTCGGTGACCGACTGCACGGACGCGACGGGCTGCCAGTCCAGGGTGATCGTGGGCGAGCCGCCGTCGTGCCACTCGGTGTGCTGCTCGGGCAGCATCGGCCCGACCACGTCCCGGGCGAGGTCGCCCGCGGCGAGGATGAAGCCCTGCAGCTCTGCGTCCTGGCTGGTGTCCGTGGTGGGCAGGTTCAGGTGCGCCTTGACCGAGGCGAGGTCGACAATCTGCTGCAGGCCGAGCGGCCGCACCTGGAACTGACCCTCGGAGGCGTAGCCGACGCCCGTGCCGGTCGCCGTCCACCGGTACCGCCAGGTCCCGGCGGCTGCGACTGCGGGCACGGCGGCGACGTACTGGCCGCTGCCGGCGTTGGTGACGGCCGGGGTGGTGACGATGCCATTCGGATCGGTGACCGTCACGGCGACGGTCAGGGTGCCGGTGGCGGGGGCCCCGGTGTCGTCGAGCACGGTCTCGGACAGCCGCACGTCCTGGCCGGTGTAGTAGATCAGCGGCACGACGGCCCCCCTTTCCGGTCAGCGGGTCTGCGGGGGCTTCTGCGCGGCCGCCGTGCGCTTGCCGGTGCGCTTGGGCGAGTCGCTCCCGCCGTCGGCGTCCAGGACCTCACGGATCGCGCGGGCCTGTTCGCGGGCCTCGCCTGCCGCGCCGTCCTGGCCGTTGCTCTGCAGTTCCTCGGCGCGTTTCTCCAGCGCGGCCGCCTGCTCGTCGAGCTCGCCGCGGACGCGGTCGATCTGCTCCTGGACCTCGCCGGTCTTCTCCCGCCGCGTCTCGCGCGGCCCGTTCTCGCAGATGGCCAGCTCGTTTCGGAGTCCGGCCAGTTCAGCGACGCGATCGTGCATCGCACACTCTCCTGTCTGGGGGAAGGCCCCGGGCCGCCGCACCCTCAACGGCAGCCCGGGGAGCTGGCGGGATCAGAACCCGGTCGGGGCGATGACGCCGGTACCGGAGATGACCGAGATCGTCTCCGGGCGCCGGTCGGGCATGAACGCGGCGTAGTTGTAGACCTGGAAGCGGACCTGCAGCGTCCCGGAGAGGACCTCCTGCAGGACGCGGGTGCGCATCGACCCTTCCCACAGGTACAGGTCGGAGGTGCGCATCGCGGCGATGCGGTCCTCGTTCGTGCCCGCGCCGAGGTTCGCCGGGATGTTGCCGTCGGCCAGCAGCGGGAAGTTCAGGACGCGGCCCACCGGGCCCTCGACGTCGCCGCCGGTCTGCAGGGCCAGCGGGTTGAAGGGGGCATTCGTCTCCGGGAGGATGAACGGCCGGTTCTGCGAGTCGAGCTGCGAGGCCATCCAGAACCAGCGCGACGGCGTGAGGAACACGGCCGTCGGCATCATCTTGCGGTTCTTCGCCGACAGGGACAGGGCCTGCATGAGCGGGGCGTACAGCTCGGGCAGGGTCGGCGTGGCGTCGGTGTAGGTCACCGAGTTGATGCCGGAGACGTTCAGGACGCCCTTGAGCTGGCCAGAGCTTCCGGAGCCGCTCCAGCACTGGGTGTCCAGCCGCATGTTGTAGTCGGCGATCAGGTCGGCGAACACGACCTCGTCGAACGCGACCGGGGACTGGTCGAGCAGCTGGATCGCGACGTCCTGCTGGCCCGCGATGGTGCGGACCGGGGCGGACACCGAGGTGTCCGTCAGGTCGGTCGAGGTGACTGCGGCCGCGTCGGCGGTCTGCATGCCGGTCGCCGTACCGGTGGCGACCTTCGGCACGTTGACGCTGTCGGTGCCGGGCGGGAGCGCCATGTTGCGGACCGTGTTGGCGAAGGTGCGGCCGAAGCGCGGCAGGTCGATGTAGTCGTCGACCAGCCACAGCGGCGGCACGAAATATCCGCCTTGGCCGTCGGTCCTGTTGGGGTTGACGCGCTTCTCGAACACGGTGCCGCGGCCCCGGACGTTCAGGTCGCGGTCCAGGGCGTCGCGGTCGCGGTCGGCGGCCGCGCGGCGGGCACGCTCCCGCTTGGGCATGTCGGCGTCGATCTCAGCACCGTGCCGCTGCAGCCGCTCCAGCGCGGCGGACACGCCGCCGTCGCCGTCGCCGCGGTTGAGCTGCACCCGGGCGAGGTCGAGGAAGTAGGAGTGGCCGGCCTCGCGGGCGTAGGTGCGCGGCTCGTCGACGACCTCGATGCGGCCGACGCCGTACCGCTTGGCGATCTCGGCGGCCTGGTCGTCGCGCTTCTGCTGCTCGTCGAGCTCGGTCACCCGCGTGTCGATGTCGCGGATCTCCTGCTCGGCCGTGTCGAACCGCTGCTGCTCGTCCTCGCCGAGCTTGTCGCGGTTCTCCTTCTTCGCTGCCTCCAGCAGGCCGTCGAGCTCCTTCTTGAGCTCGGCACGCCGCTCAAGCAGCCCGGTGATCTGGGCGTTGGGCATGGTCGTCCTTCCAGACGATGGGATGGGTGTTGGCGTGCCTGCGGCTCGGGTGGTGGTCCGGGTGGCCGTCCAGGTGGTGCCCCTACAGGGGTCCGGCGTGGGCGGCCGGCGCGGCTCCGGCGCGGTCGGCAGGCGGGTGGTGCGGTCAGAGGGCCAGCGCGCGGGCGCGGGCCTGCAGCAGGGCGAGGCTCGGCCCGGTCGGGACGTCCTCGACGGGTGCGGGCGTGAACTCGGCGGCGAGCCGGTCGAACACGGCGCGCCGCTCGTCCGGGGACAGCCGCTGCAGCTGCGACTGCACGTCGCGCGCGTTCAGCTGCGCCCCAGCCGTGTTGGGGTTGGCGCCGTAATTGACGATCGAGACATCCCCCTTGTTCAGGGAGACTTCAAGGATGTCGCGCTGGTCGAAGTCCGGGGACCACTGCTGCCGGGTGATCCAGAAACCGAAGCTCATCTCGTCGACGTCGCCGCGGTCCATCGCCGAGCGCAGGGCCTGCACGTGGGGGCTGGCCGGGTCCAGGTCGGCCTCGGTGTGCAGGCCGGTGTCGTCCTCGGCCAGCCGCATCGTCCCGGACTTCGTGCGCGCCAGCGTCAGCCCGGTGTGGTTGACGAGGAACGGGACGTCCGCGCCCTCGGCGAGGGTCTTGGTGAAGGCGCCCTGGCGGACGACCTCGGTGAACGGGCCGAGCCAGTCCTCCATCTCGTAGCCGACCTCGGTGACGCAGGCGTACCCGGTGAAGGTCAGGGTATCGCCGCCGGTGCCGTCCGGCTTGGCGCGCAGCTCGACGTCGCGGAAGGGCAGCGCGCGGTGCTGCAGGGTCGCGGGCCGCTCGGCCCGCACGGACAGGTCAGGCATCGCGGCCTCCTACGGCTTCGCGGGGGGAGCCGGCGGATCGTCCGGCGGCGGGGTCGGCTCGGGTGCTGTGTCGCCCGAGTGCGCGCTGTTGAGGGGCGCGTCGATGTCGTCGCCGCCCTTGACCGGCGGCAGGTTCTCCTTGGCGCGGATCTCGTTCCGCGTCATGCCGCCGATGGTCCGGGCCGTGGCGTACCAGGACCAGCGGCCGGCGGTGTCGGTGCGCTCCAGCTCGCTGGTGTCGAACACGGCGGACTGGCCGCGCGGCAGCATCGCCGTCCACGCGTCCTCGAAGGTGCCCAGCCAGTCGTCCAGCGTCCAGACGCGGAAGCCGATGGCCTGCTGCTCGATGCCGGTGCCCCAGCTGGTGGTGCGGTCGACCTGGCCGAGCATGTGGGGCGGGACGCCGTACAGCATCGCCATGTCGAGGTTCTGGGCGGCGCGGGTGCCGAGGAACTGGGCGTCCTCGGGGGTGACGCTGATGTTCTTCCATTCGGCGCCGCCGGACAGGACGCCGATCGCGTGCGCGTTGGCGAGACCGGAGTGGGAGGCCTCGAAGCCTTCCTTCATCTCCCGGGCGCGCTTCTTGTCGAGGTCGCCGGGGACGGTGATGACGCCGGTCATGTGGGCGCCCTTGCCGAAGTACTGGGCGCCGTACTGCTCGGCGGCCAGGCCGAGGCCGATGGCCGTCCGGGCGTAGGAGACCGGGGACATGCCGGTCGCCGAGCCGGGCATGCACATCCCGGTCAGGTGCAGCATGTCGGCCGGGTCGTCGACCTTGATGCGGTTGATCTCGTAGTCGCGGCCGCCGTCGTCGTTCATCGTGACCTTGACCTGGTCCGGGTGAAGGACAGCGATCCGCGACGGCCGGTACAGGTAATCGCGGGCGGTGACGATGCCGTAGCCGTTGCCGCGCAGCAGCAGGGAGATGGCCAGCTGCTTCAAGCCGGCGCGGCGGGTCGGGAAGCGGGTGTTGCCGGCGCCGCCGAAGGGGTCCGCGACGATCGTGGGCGTCGTCGGGGTCGGCATCTTCACGCCGTTGCGGTCGACCATCGCGTTCAGCGGCAGGCGGGCAATCGCCGAGGACAGGATGCGCACGCACGCCTGGAGGGCGACCAGCTGCATGGCGGTCTGGTCATTGACGTTCACCCCGGACGCGGTCGGCATCGCCAGGCTGCCGTTGGTGGGGATACTGCTGTCCCCGAACTGCTGGACGGTACGGCGCTCGATGCCGCGGCGGAACAGGCTCATTCGCCCACCGCCCAGCCGATGACGATCAGGGCCACGCCGAGGGCGACGAGGCCGGCGATCGGCTGCCACCACCAGGCGGCACCGACCAGACAGCCGATACCGGCCACGTCCGTCACGTCGGTCAGCGTCCGGCGCGGCCGGGAGGGCAGCTTGACGCGGGGGAGCTTCACGGCACCTCCTACAGGTCGGCCCAGCTCCAGAACTGCGGCGTCGGTTCGGGTTCGGGTTCCTGGCAGGCCCGTTCGTGGGCCATCACCGCCGCCACGGCGAGGTCGATCTTCCGGGGGCTGTTCCTGGCGTCCTTCGACAGCCGGGAGCCGCGAGAGTCGGTCTTGACGACGCAGTTCGACAGGTGCCGGGCCAGGCGCGGGTCCCCGGAGTGCGTGAGCGAGCGGTTCATGACGGCCTCGTAGAACCGGGTGGTCGCAGGGATCATCCGGGCCGGGGACTGGGGGAACTCCACGACCGGCAGGCCCTCGTCCTCCAGCACCTGATACGTGCGGCCCCACCGGTAGGGGTCGCACACGATCTCGCGGACGCTCCAGCGGCGGCACGCCGTCCGGATCGCGGCCTCGACGTCAAGGATCGGGACCGTCCAGTCGTGGCCCGCGTCCGACGGCTTCTCCCACGCCGCGACGACGTCCACGTGCGGCACCTCGCCGCACGAGACGGCCACCAGTGCCGTGCTGTCGCCGTTGAACGAGCCATCGAAGCCAAGGCAGACCTCCTCGGCGTCCGGGATCGCACCGAGCTCGCCGCGGCAGACGTCCCAGGCGCCGGCGGGCAGCCACGCCTCGGCGGTGTTCACCCACTGGTTCAGGCGTTTCGTGCGGAACTCGGCCTCCGGGGTCCGCTTCACCGCGGCCTCGAAGTCCTCCGGGTCGATCAGGTCGCCGAACGCCGGGTTCGCCATCGCCCACGTCACAGCCAGGCGGTGGTCGGCGTCGTCCGGGGCGCCCCACCAGGCCATGAAGAACGACGGGTCGACCTCCTCGCCCGCGGCGATCTTCTGCCCGTACTGGAACAGCTGGTAGCAGATGCTGTCCTTGCCGGTCGAGTCGGTCTTCACCCCTGACGTGGTGATGGCAAACAGCAGAGGGTCCAGCCTGGCTCCCGCCGCGAGCGCCATGACGTTCCACAGGTCAGGCTTTGGCTGCGCGTGCAGCTCGTCGAAGACGACGCGGGTCGGCGAGAGACCTTCCTTGGTGAAGGCCTCCGCCGACAGACACCGGTAGACGCTGCCAGTGGACGGGACCTCGAGGGCGTCCTTGTAGACCTTGATGGCCTCGGACAGGTCCGGGCTGTTCTCGACCATCCGGCGTGCATCGCCGAAGACGATCCTCGCCTGCTCCTTGTCGGCGGCGCAGCTGTAGACCTCGGCGCCGCTGCCCTCGAACAGCCCGTCCAGGGCAACCCCAGCGCCAAGCCCGGACTTGCCGTTCTTCCGCGGCTCACCAATCAGCGCGACCCGATGCCGCCGCCGGCCGTCCGCCCGGCGGGCGAAGACGTGCCCGAGCAACTTGTGCTGCCACGGCCGCAGCAGCAGCGGCGACCCGGACGGCCCGGCGAACGTGTCCTTCGTGACGACGCACAGCGCCTCGATGAAGTCAGCGACGTCCTCGCCGTCGCCGCGCTTCACGTCTGCGGCCGGGACCGGCGTCAGGAACCTGGGCGGCCAGCTACTGGGCGCCCTGGATCCGCGCTTGGCGGCGGGCGACGAGCTCTTCGAGCTTCGAGGCACGCTTCACCTCCGCATACCCGAGCCGAGCCCGGTCCGTCGGCGTGAAGCCGCACAGCGACTCCCACTTCGTCATCTGCGACTCCAGCGCCCGGATCTCGGAGAGCAGCGGGTGCGCGCGCATCTGCCCCATGGAGCCGGTCACCATGTAGCCGTCCTGGGCGACCTGGTCCCGCATCGCCTCCCGCTCGTCGTGCGCCTCGCACAGCCGCGTCAGGACGTCCAGGTCGGTCGCCGGGGATAGCCACGCCTGCCCAGCCGTCCAGAGCCGCTCCCACGTCCGTTGGCCGACCTCGCCGAGGGTGTCCGGCGGCGGCGGTGTGTCGGCGACCGCGGCGAGGTGCACGACGGGCTCGGGGAGGTTCCTCTTGCCCGGGTTGCCAGTTCGCCGCTTACGTTCCGTGGGCGTTGGCGGTCGGCCTGCGGTCATGATCGCCACCCCCGAAATGGATGTAGATCAAAAACCGGCTCAATTTCGCGTCGCCGTGTGGGGGATGGGGGGCCGGGTCCGAAGACGATCATGCTTTGAAGATCGACCCCGCCCCCCTTATGCGACGACGCGAGCCGCCGGTCATCGGAAGCCACCACAGAGCGTGTGCGCGGCTCGGCGTCCGCGCCCTTGGGAGTGCCATGCTGGTCATATGCATCGTCTGATCCGCCGCCTGCTGGGCAGGCCCACCATCAGTGAGCAATACGCATCCCTTGGCCGTGCCATGGCGGACAGCTTCGCGGCGGGTCTGCGAGACCCGCGTCCGCTGACCGCCGAGGAGATGGCCGAGCTGGATGCCTACACCGGCGCCGTCGCCCGGCGGTCCTTCCCGATGCTGTACGACGACGAAGACTGACGGTGGCAGGGGCAGGCTGCCATCAGTCGGTGGTGATGCTGTGCTTCCTGCTGTTGCAGCCACGGCACAGGACCTGGATGTTCTCGGGGTCGTCGGTGCCGCCTGCCGCCTTGGGCACCACGTGGTCGGCGGTGAGGTTGGAGGCTTCGTGTGGTGGCACTCGCCATCCTGGGCACCAGTTGCCGTGCTGGGTGCGGTGCTGGGCTACGGCCTGGGCTGCTGCGGTGCGCCAGGCCTGGGTGTAGCCGCGCTGGTGTGCGCTACCTCGGGTGCGGTCCTGCTGTGCCTGCCACTCTCGCTGGTGGGTGTCGCAGCGTGAGGGGTTGCGGGTGAGGGTGCCGCACACCAGGCAGGGGCGGCGTCGACGTGGGGTCATGTCCCCTCCCTGCTGGCACGACGAAGCCCCGGCAGGTGAGCGACCGGCCGGGGCTTCGTGTGCGTCTGTGGTGCCGTGTGTGGGCACAGTTGTACGCGGAGATCGTCACACAGCGTTGACCTGCGGTCAAGCAGACTTGCGCTGGGCTCGTTTGGCTGCGAGGGCGGCGACGTCCGCGGCGGCGAACTCGGGGTACCGCGGGCTGCCGCCGGTGCGCTGCAGCTGCTTGCGAAGGACGAGGTTGCGGAGGGCGCCGGCGCTGATGCCGAGGGCCTGGCGGGTCTGTGCGGCGGTGAGGTGGCCGGGGCGGGCGTACAGCTGGTGCATGGCCTCATGATGCCCGTGGGGCAGGGGTGAGGCCCGCGCCCCGGGGGAGGTAGCGCGGGCCTCTATGACGGTTCCACTGTAGGACGGCGGTGTGACATCGGTCAGTGGCCGCAGTTCTTCGTCCACCATCCGCACTTGGCGCAGTACTCGTAGGCGGTGGCGATCAGGTGTCCGATCATCGGTCGGTCACCTCCCCCTGCACGACGTGGACGTGGGTGTGGTGGGGGCGGTCGGCGGATGCGCTGGTGTAGATCAACATCCCCTTCTGGGTTTCGGAAGGGGTGACGCTGACGAGTTCGTGACCTGCACATTCACGGCAGGATGGCCGCCCCTCTTCCGGTGGGGGAGTGGCGGACGAATCGGACACCCGGCGGCGCGCGGCTCGCCACAGCGCGAACGTGCCGGCCGTGACGAGGACGAGGACGGCGAGCGCGTCGCTGATCGCGAACAGCACGGCCACGACAACCCCGGCGAGGACGACCAGGACGCACGCTCCGGCCGCCCGGGACGGCTGCTCCTCGGGCTCTTCGGCCCGCTTCTGCGCCGCCATCACATGACCCCGTACACGGTGCCGCCGAGCCAGTTCGCGGCCGTGGCGAGCGGCACCGCGGCGAACCCGGCGATGCCGGCCGAGGTGCCGAGGGTCATGCCGCACCAGGCGCCGCGGCTGATCGAGGCGCCGTGCTTGGACTTCTTCGCGGCGGCGACCACGATCACGGTGAGGATGAGGACGAGGGCGCCGCCGGTCTGGGTGAGCGGCAGGTACACGGTGCCGCCGGCGCGCTGTCCGGCGTCCGTGCCGACGCCCCAGACGAGGGAGACGTCCCCGAGCCACGAGGTGATCCACACGGCGGTCCGGGCGGCCCACCCGATCAGGCCGCCGATGCCGAGGACGGTGAGGGCGCCGTACGCCCACGCGAGGAGGAACGGGAGCAGCTCGGCGGCGTGGCGGACTGGGTCCTTCATGAGGGGTTTGCGGCCGGGCCACCAGTGGGTGAGCTGGTAGGCGAGGATCATCAGTCCGACGGTGACACCGCCAATGGTTACGTAGGTCATGGGGTCCTTCAGCGGACGACGGCCACGACGAGCGCGGCGAGGGTGACGATGAACGCGGCGGTCCCGGCGACAGGCGGGACGGCGCGGAAGTCGACGAGCGCGAGGCCGATGAGGGCTGCGAGCGCGGCGAGGGTGAAGTAGAAGATGAGCAGCGCGGCGAGCACGGCGGGCGCCTACGCGGTGCGGCCGATGGCCGGCGGCAGTTCGGCGAGGTCGGGCTCGTGCTCCTCGATCTCAGCGCGGAGGGTGCCTCGGATCGTGGAGTCGCCGACGCGGCCGTGGCCGGCGTCGATGAGGGCTTGGCGCATGGCGGCGGTGCCGGGGCGAGTGCCGTCGTTGTAGAGCGGGCGGATGGCGGCGCATCGCGGGTCGCGGTACTTGATGACGGGCGGCTGCTCCTCGGCCGGAGGCTCCAGTTCGGCGCGCGGCTCCTCGGCGGGCGGGATCGCCGGGGCCTGTACGGGCGGCGGCGGGACGACGGGCGTTGCAGCGCGCTCGACGACGGGCGGCGTCGCCATGGTGTCGACGCTGGTCGTCGGGGCCGGAACGGGCGTCGCCGCGAGGTGCAGCAGGTGCGCGAGGACGGCCGGGGGCACCATCGACGTGATGGCGATCAACCAGGCCTGGTTGTGGTCCATGTGCCCGGTGTTGACGAGGTGGGCGACGACCTGCGCGGCGAGGGCGAGGACGATGGCGAAGGCGGCGCCGGCCGTGGCGGAGAAGCGGCCGCGTGCGCCCTTGGGGCGGGTGGCGGCGACGACTGCGGCGATACCGGCGTAGGCGCTGAGGGAAAACGGCATGCCGTAGGCCCACGGGTCGGTCCAGCCGGCGAACTTGGCGACGTGGTATTCGCCGGGCATCGACATGAGGAGCGTGGCGGCGAGGACGGCGGGGCGCCCGGCGGTGGTGGCGGTTCTGGCGTACCAGGGTGCCGATGGCGGCGGGGATGTGCGAGGCTTCGTCCAGCCCATGGAGGTCACTCTCCGGTGGTCAGAGCCCCGTTCGGTGTGTCCAGCACCTGCGGGGCTCGTTCTGTTGTGGGGCGTCGTCGGGCGTCGTCGGCCCGCCCAGACGTTCGTGTCGGATACCCGACACCGTGAAGGCTACCCGACACGACGACGGATGTGCAGACCTACGCTCCGGCGGGGAGGTGGCGGGTATGGCCGAGGAGACGCAGGAGCCGGACGAGGCGCGGGTGGCCGCGGACGAGGTGCTCGCCGCGGTGCGGGCTGCGCTGCGCGGGCTGGAGGCGATCCCGGATGCTGCGGTGCGCGCGCGGGCGGCGGGCCTGGTCCTGCGGGAGTGGCCGGCGGAGCGGGGTCTGGCGAAGGAGGTCCGTCAGCAGGCGGTCGACACGCTGCACTCGGTGCAGGGTCTCGACTTCCCGGAGATCGGTGAGGCGATTGGTACGGATCGGTCGCGGGCGTGGCGGATCTGGAAGGGCATGAGCTGACGACGCCCCGTCACCCTCCGTCGTGACGGGGCGTCGTCGTCACACTGACACCGGCTGGTAGTGCAGCAGCAGGAGGAGATCCTGCTGGGTGGCGTAGACGGTGTGGCAGGCGCGGCAGGTGAGCCGTGTCTGTCCGGCGAGGTGGGTGATGTCGGCGCCGCATACGGTGCCTGCGTCGTCGGTGAGGGCGACGCATTTGCCGACGACCTTGGGCCGGGGCGGCGGGTCGCCGACGACGGTGAGGATCGTGCCCTCGAACTGCCGGACGTCGCGGGCGAGGTCGGGCGCCTGCTCGTAGTTGGCGACGACCCAGTCCAGTTCCATGGCGAGCCATCGGCAGGCGGCCATGAGGCCGTCGGCGGGCGGCGGGGCGTGGTGGGGCCAGCGGACTCGCTGTACGTCCGTGCGCCAGGCCTCCATGGTGGTGACGACTTCCCCGCGACCGAGGAGGTCGACCACGTCCAGGTCGATGGGTGCGCGCGGCCCGGGTGCGGCGTGGGCGGTGTGTTCGACGAGGCCGGTGCAGCGGGGTACGAGGTGCTCGCCGAGCTCGTCGACGAGGCCGGGCAGCCGGGTGAGGCGTGCAGCGAGGGTGCGGGTGTCCCACTCGCACAGGTAGCCGGTGGCGGGGCGGCCGCAGAGTCCGCAGGTCACTGGGTCAGGCCTCCGTGGTCGGCTCGGCGCCGTCCAGGGCGGCGCGCACGGCCTGGATGACGTCGGCCGGGTCCTCGTAGGTATCTGGCGCGCAGGCGACGGCGCGCACCCGCTCGATGGCGGCCTGCGCATCGGCCAACTCCCGCTTCGTGTCCCGCCACTGCCGGTTGCGGAGCCGGATCTGCGCCCACAGGTTCTGGATCTGGGTGGGGTCGGCCCCGTTGGCACGGAGGCCCTCACGGAGGACGCGCAGCTCGGTCTCGGCGATGCCGGCACGACGCTGCTGCTCCTCGGCAGCCTGCTCAGCAGTATCTTCCCGGCCGATCGCGTCGTTGGCGCGCTTGTGCTCGTACTCCAGGACGACGCGCAGCTTCTCCAGCTCGGCGGCGAGGCGGTCGCGGTCCTGCTCGATCTCCTCGGCCATGCCCTTCCACGTCTCCCGGCCCGTGACGAGCTGCTCGACTCGGCGGCGAAGGGCGGCGCCCTCGCCCTCGCTGAGCACGCCGCGGGCTGCTCGGTCGGCGAGGACGCGCAGCATGTTGGGCGCGGACTCGTCGGCGGCCGGGGCCTCGGCCGTGTCGAGCCAGGGCCTGGGGTCGTCCGACTCGAAGCGGGCGCAGGGCCGGTCGCCGCACGGGCCGTTGTAGGAGTCGGGGCAGGTGCGGGTCTCCATACGGCGGCAGGCGGCGCGCGGCGGAGCGTCGGCGGTGAGGTCGTAGCCCGGTCCGCTGTGCGTCACCGCGTCGAGTAGCCGAGGCAGGAACGGACGGGGCGTCGTCGCGTCGTCGGCGCGCTCCTGCGCCGACGGGTTGAGGGCGTCGGCGATGCGTCGGAGCTGCGTCGTCACCTGCTCGCCGACCCGGACGACGGCCCGGGTGTGGGCGTCGAGCGGCGACGGGGACGCCGGGGGCGGCGGCGGGGCGGGCATGGCGTCGGGGCGGCGAGGCGTGCTCACAGGGTCTGGTCCTTCCGGGTGCAGTGCTTCGGGTCGTGCTCGGCGCCGGCCGACGTCCACCAGCGCTCGCAGCAGGCGCCCGCCAACGCCATGGCGACCACGCCGTCTTCGGCGCTGGCTCGGGTCGCCGGGGGCCGGGTGGCGCGCTCCAGCTCGGCGCGGA
Organism: Streptomyces sp. NPDC051987; assembly: GCF_040680735.1. NCBI lineage: Bacteria > Bacillati > Actinomycetota > Actinomycetes > Kitasatosporales > Streptomycetaceae > Streptomyces > Streptomyces sp. NPDC051987. Next base: position 22,585 of record NZ_JBFAXI010000010.1, read on the forward strand.
GGTCGTGGCGTTCCTCGCGCTGGCAGGCGTCGAGGATGACGGCCAGCCCGAGGAGAGCGGCGGTGCCCGCGAAGGCGCCGGCGTAGAGGTGGTGGCCGTCGCGGTAGCTGGCCGCGCCGCAGTGCAGGAGGAACCCGGCGGCGAGCAGGTAGCAGCAGGCGAGGAGGGTGGTGAGACGGCTCATCGGCTGATCTCGATCCGGTCGAGCGGCTTGTGCGCGGCGATCTGCCCGTGCAGCTCCCGGAGCCGCGCGAAGGCCTTGGCGTCGCGGACGCTGAGCAAGCGGCGGGCGAGCGGGGTGAGGCGTCCCCAGCAGGTCTGGCACAGGTACTGGCCCTTGCCCCGGGTGTTGGGGCAGTTGGGACAGGCGAGGCGGGTCATCGGCGTCTCCTGGGCGGGAAGAGGGCGTGGCCGCAGACGAGAGCGGCGGCCGTGAAGGTCAGGACCACGAAGGCGAGTACGCCGGTCACCGGGTCACCCGGATCACGCCGAGCGGGGTACCGGTGGCGATTGCGGTCCGCAGCTGCTTGACCCGACGGTCGGTGAGGCCGTCGCGGCGGGTGAGGCGGCGACGGGTGTCCTGCGGCAGCTTCGCCCAGCAGTCCGGGCAGAGCCGGTGCTTGGCCGGTCGGCGGCCGGTGGGGCAGCCGGGGCAGTTGAGCCCGGTGCGGTCTCTCATGGTCAACTCCGTTCGGCGGGTGGTGGGTCAGGTGGCGGTCGGGAGGGGCTGTGCGCCCGTTGGAGCGCTTCGCAGTCGGGCGGCTCGCTCTTCCATGTCGATGCCGCCCCAGACGCCGTGCCGCTCCGTCGAGGTGGCGTGGCGCCGCATGCAGGCGAGCAGCAGGGGGCACGCGGTGCGGCACTGCCGTACGGCGTAGTGCCGGTCGACCGGGTCGGGGCTGAACCAGAGGTCGGGGTCGAGGCGGCAGGGCACCGGGGCGAGGCTGGTCACGCGGCGGGCGACTGGTCGGCGGTTCGGGCGCGGCGGTCGATGGCTTCGATCCAGGCGACGGCGACGGCGGCGACCTGGATGAGTTCGGCGCGCAGCTTGGCCGGGTCGCGCTCGGCGTTGGCCTCGGCGACCTCCTCGGCGAGGATCATCGACCACGTGCCGTAGCCCGAGCCGAATGCATCCTGGCACCAGCGCCGGGCTCGGTCGGCGTCGTGCTGCTGGCTCTTGTTGCCGGTGCCGTCGTTGTGGTTCTGCTCGCCCCACTTCTGGTCCTGTCGGATTCGCTCGGCGAGGACTTCGGACAGGACGCGGTCGGTAGTGACGCTCGGGTTGGTGGCCATGCGCAGTGCCTTCCGTGGTCGGTGGAGCTGGTCAGGGGGTGGGCTGGGTGGCGCGCCAGGCGTCGAGGACGCGCTTGGGGATCTGGCCGACCCGGGGGCACTCGACGCGGTTCTCGGCCGCCCAGGCGCGCACCGTGCGGGTGTCGTAGTCGCGGGCGGCTGGGGCGCGCTTCTTCTTCGTCTTGGCCGGCGCCAGCTCCTGCTCGCGGGCCCGGAGTTCGGCCAGCCGCTTCTCCAGCTGCTCGGCTTCGGTGGTGATGGCGGTCAGTTCTTGGTCGGCGGCGTACCGGCGGCGCAGGCCGGTGAGGGCGGCGCGGGCGCGGGCGGCCTGGTCGCGGACGGCGGTGTCGGGGTGCTCGTCGCCCCACTTCAGGAGTTGGCCGACGGGCAGCTGGTCGGAGCTGGCGGCCTGCGCCGCGTGCAGGGTGGTGTTCACGGGTTGTTCGGTCCTTTCGTCGTCGGGGAGGTGGAGGCGGTTCGCGCGGGCGGCGTCGGGTCCGCCTTGCTGGTCGATCTCGTCGAGCAGGCGGCGAAAGGCGGCGATGGTCATGCGCTGTGCCTTCCGTGGTCGGTGGTGGCGAGGGCGCGCTCGCAGCCGTGGCAGAGGTCGCGGCCGGAGCGGATGAGCGGGATCTGGCACTCGCGGCAGCGGCCGGCGGTGGCGGCGGGTGCCGGTCCGGCGTCGGGCCGGTCGGTGTGGGGGTGTTCCTGGTGATCGATCTGCTCACCGGGGGGCCCATCCACCTGAGGTTGATCAACTGCGTCAGCCCCGTCGTGGGAATCCCTTGGATACCCCCCTGGGTTGTTCGGGCCGCGGTGGCCCGAACCGGTCGGGCCGCGGTGGCCCGAACTCATACGGGCCGCGGTGGCCCGAACTTCATCTTCGTTACCGTCGGTAAGTTCGGGCCGCGGTGGCCCGATGTGGTTCGGGCCGCGGTGGCCCGAACTTTCGTCGTCGTCCTGCCACGGTGCGGCGCCCTTGCCGGGCGCCCTGCCCGTCGACTTCAGGTAGTCCTCGGCCGCCTGCCAGTCCGGGAACGGATGCACAACGAGCACGTACCGGGTCGGCTTGCCGCGCTTCCGCTCCCCCGCGACCCGGACAACGCCGGCGCGGACCGCGGCCTCCAGGTAGCGGCGCGCGTCCTTCTCCCGGCAGCAGGCGGCCTCCGCGATGTCGGTGATCCGGATCGGCTTCCGGTCCGAGGAGAACGCGACCTCACCCGAGGCGGCGGCGAAGTTCCGCAGCTGGCACAGGAGCAGGGGCAAGCCGGACCGCCGCAGATACGCGCTCATGTCGCGTGTCCAGCGCCAGGAGAGGGCGTTGCCGTACGCCACCGGGACGCTGCCCGGGGCTCGGGTGTCCTGCTCGTCTGTGCTCAACTGGGGCTTCTCTCGTGATGTTGCGGAACCGATCCGGCAAGATCCGGGCGGCCCGGGGCGCCCGCCGTACGGCCGCCCCGGCGACGGGCAGCTAGCGGACGTACTCCTGGCGGCGCTCTTCCTCGCGCCTCGCCTTGTAGGCCTTCAGATCCGCCTCGGACGGCTTGCTCGCGACAAGGTCGCCGAGCTGCGCGTCCGGATGGATCGGGCCCTTGCCGACCTCGTCGAAGGTGCCGTCGATCTGCCGGCCGCGGTACATCGCGCGGCGGGCCTCGATCAGCGCCTGGGCGTCCTCGTCGGAGCGCGCGACCTCGCAGCCGGTGACCCGCAGCTTGACGTTCGGGGCCTTGTCCTCGCCCTCGGCGTGCCCGGTGTAGGTCTTCGAGGAGAGCTCGACGATCGCGTAGACGACCGTGCCCGGCTTCTCGAAGAGTCCGCGGCGCTGCTCGCGGGTCATCGACGCCTCGACGGCGGCCGCGGCCGAGTCGAGCTTGATCTCGGGGACGTCGGCGGGACTGAGCTTGGGCATGTGCTGTTCCCTTCGGGGTGCTACCTGGATCGCTTGCTGAGGGAGGACTGGAGGGCGGCGTACTGGCGGGCCGCCTGCTCGCGGACTTCGGGGATCGGGCACCCGTCCCGGCGGTGGCGCTGCGCCCGGATGACGAGGTGCTCCGTCTCGGCGTAGCCCACGGCGTCCTCGGCGAGACCGCACGGGCAGACGAAGTCGCCGCTCGCGAGGGACTTGGCCTTGTGGTTGTCGAGGCGGACCCGGAGGCCGTAGCCGGGGCTGGGGTTGCCGATCGTCGGCCCGATCCCCGTGGTCATCGCGTGACCTTCGTGGTGCCCGTACGGCGCAGTCGGTTGTCCGCGTCCGTGTTCGCCTGCCGGCACGGCTCGCAGATCTCCGTCCGTTCCCGGAGGTGCTTCTGGTAGCCGGGCCGGGTGCCGCACTTGGCGGGCTGTCGGGGCTTCTTCGGCTGCGCGGGTGCACTCGCCTCCTTGCGCCGCTTCCGCTTCATCAGCGCGGTGCGCTCGGCCGCGGTGAGCCCGCCGAAGATCCCGTAACGGGCGGACCCGTCCTCGGCCTGGAGTGCCTCGGCGAGGCAGCTCCGACGGACCGGGCAGACCGCGCAGACGCGCTTGGCCTGCCGCATGCCGGTCCTGGCCTCGGTGAAGAACTCTTCGAGGTCGAGGCCCCGGCAGGCCGCGTACTGAGCCCAGCTCAGCGCGTTGTCGACGGTCATCGGCCCACTGCCTGGTAGCCGAGGGGGTCCTCATCGGGCTCCAGACCGCGGACGACGAGCACCAGCTGCCCGCGCTTCACGACCCGTCCGAGGCGCATGTCCGGGCCGAGGACGCGGGTGTGGTCGTCGTCCTCGAACAGGCCCGCGTCCACGAGCCCGTCCACGGCGGCCTTGAAGGAGGGGTAGAGGTTGGCCGGGTCGGCCCGCCTGTCGGACCCGGGGTGCACGATGCCGAGGATGTGTGCCCGCTGGAAGAGCGGCCCCGGCTTGGCGGCGGCGAGAGCGTCCATGAGCGCGGGGCACTCGCTCACGGCCTCGAAGGCGGACTCTCGGATCTTCTTCGTCAGCCGGGCTCGGTCGTGCCGGTTGATCCGGTGGTTGGAGTTGATCTGCTTCAGCCCTGCGGGGAGGGCGATGACGAAGGGCGCGGGCCGGGAGGGCCCGGCCGCCGTGGTGGCGGCCGGACGCTCCGGGTCGAACAGGGTCGGCGCGCTCACGATGCACCGCCTGTGAGGGTGCGGATGGGCTCGTGCGCCTGCCACTGGTAGCACGACGTCTGGTCGGTGTAGACGTTCACGTACCCGTCCAGCACCTCCACGCGTTCCACCGTCTCGGCCCACGTGGACGTGAGCACGAAGATCGTGCGTCCGGGGGTGAGGGCGTCGGCACGAACGTGCTCGGTCACCGTCTCGGGGATCTCGGCGCTCACTCGGCACCCCCCGGCGGAGTCGGGGTGGTGGTGATGGTGCGGCACGTCCAGCACACCCGGCCGCCGGTCGCGAGGAACGCGTGCAGCCGCTCCGTACGCTCGGCCGGGCACCACGCGATGTCGCTGACGAGCGCCTCGGTCGGCCGCAGCATCGGCTCGGGCGCGGGACGGTGGCCGCCACGGTGGTGGCCGGTGGGCTTGGCCATGCGACGCAGGTAGGCAAGCGGGCTCACGAGGTCGCCCCCGATCCCGGCGTCCGGGCCTTCGGCCACGACGAGTTCGGCGCGGCGGATGCGGTCGCGGCCTGCTCGGCGTGCTGCTGGACGACCTCAGCAGCGGTCACGTGCTGCTGCGGGAACTCCTCGTCCACGGTGACCTCGCCGCGGCGGATCGACTCGGCGATGATCTGGAGCTGCGCGAGATCGAGGTTCGTCCACTTCTCGCTGGTCCGCCCTGCTCGGTTCTCCTCCAGCTGCTGGACGGTGACGCCGAGGTTCTCGAACGCGGTGATGCAGTCGGCGATGCGCTGCGACCGCGGGCGGTCACCCTGCCCGTTCTCCAGCGTGTAGTTCGCGACCTCCTTCGCCTGCTCCCGGTACCAGTCCGGCAGCACACTGAAGATCATTTCCCGGAGGCGGCGGGCGCCGTTGTTCGTGTTGTTCTCGTAGACGTCACGCGGGTCTTCCAGCGGCTTCCGCCCCGAGGTCTTCGTGAACCGGACGTGGGGCACCACGAAGGTGGTCGACGCGCGTTCGTTGGATTCCAAGTCCCACGCCCAGGCCTGCATCTCCGACTCGCCGGCCGCATCGTCGCGGCGCAGCTCGTTCAGGCCGTGGTGGATGTTGCCCCAGCAGCGGGCCAACTCTCGGGCGAACTGGATCGTCTCGCCGTTGACGTTGCCGTCGCCGCGGTTGAAGCGGAAGAAGGAGCGGGCGGCGAGGGTCTGCTGCCGGAAGGCGGTCCGCATCTTCTGCACGGCGAGCGCCTCGTTCCGGGGGAACTGGCGGGCCACGATCACGGCCGCCTGTACCTCGGCGACCGCCCGGGACTGCTCCACGGCGGTGCCCTGCCCGATGAACGCGGGGGCGGGCGCGGCCGGGGCCGCGAACTGCTGCTCTGCTACGGGGTAGTTCACAGGTACTCCAAGGTGTCGCGGGTCTCGGCCCACGGCGGCAGGGCGACGGGCACGACGTCGTCGCTGTAGCCGGGCCAGTAGCCGGTAGAGGTGCAGCGGGCGAAGGTCTCCAGGGCGCGCCGGTTGCGGGCGGCGCCGATGCGGCGGGCCGTCGCGTTCACCTCGATCACGGTGATCACGTACGGGGCCGTCTTCTCCTGGCAGACGAACACGAAGGCGGCGTCGGCGTCGGCGATGCCGAGGGCGTGGCACCCGGACCGGTACGTGTCGTCCTGCTGGTGGTAGCCGAGGTCGTTGATGACCTTTTCGAGCTTCTCGGGGTGGGCCGAGACGCACGTCTTGTAGTCGGGGATGATCAGCCGCCCGGACCGCGGGTTGGGCAGCCAGTCGAGGCGGGCCCGGCGCATGACGCCCGTGGGCTGGTCGCGCCAGAACAGGGACCGCTCGGCAGTACCGTGCTCGGGATCGAACAGCAGCGAGGCGACCGGGTGCCGACGCAGCGCGTCCGCCATCTCGTGCACCGCGTCGTACTCGGCGCGCTTGAGGGGGACGGCGCCCGCGGCGCGGGCCTCGGCAACCTCGGCCTTCGCGACCTTCGTGTCCCACCGCTCGTAGTCCACGAGCTGCAGCTCGGGCCCGTTGCCGAGCACCAGCTTGTGGGCGGCGTTGCCGATGTCCCACACCTTCTTCACCGGCTGCGGGTGGTCCTGCTCGTACCGGAAGTGCGCCGGGCTGAACTCGATGAGCTTGCGGGCGCCGGACGAGGACAGGGCGTACCGGTGGGAGTGGTACGTGTCGTTGTCCATGTCGTAGATGCCGGGCTCGGTGATGGGATCGGGCCCGGCGGCCGAGGCGGGGGCCTCGGCCGGCACGGTCGTCGTCATGAACGCCCGTCCTTCCTGATGGCGTCGGGGTTGGGCAGGCACTCGTGTTGTGCGGCCGCCACGACGTGATCGAGGAGCGTCCTCGGCCGGGTGTTGCGGGTCACGGCGTTGCAGGTGCCGCAGCGGAGTTCCTTGGCGGGCACGTCGGTGCCGTCGCTGGTGGTGAAGACCGGGGTGAAGTGCTGGAGCAGCCACCCGGCGGCCCCGGCGTGCTCGCGGCCGGTGGCGTAGGCGTCGCGGTAGATCTGGTCGGGGTCGACGGGCGTGGGGGTGGCGTCGGCCTGGCGGCTGCTCTTCCCCTGCTCGGCGTCACGCTCGGCGTCGTACTGCGCGAGCAGCTTGGCGACCGTGCTGTTCGGGTCGCGGCCGTCGGCGTAGTAGACGCGTAGCGCGTGTTCAATCACGTCGCGGGCGCTCATCGGCGGCCCCGCTTCCAGTGCCAGTGCACGGTCAGGGTGGGGGCGTCGAAGGCGCAGTACAGGAAGAACACCGACCACACGGAGCCGAGCCACAGCAGCCACTCGATCGCGTTCACTCGTCGGCCCCCTCGTCGTACTCGGAGGCCAGCTCCAGGGGGGTGACGATGTAGCCGGTGCACTCGACGTCGTGACCGACGCACAGTTCCTCGGGGGCCAGTTCGCTGCCGTCGTCCGGGACCCAGCCGAGGAACGTCTCGTCGCCGACCTCGCGGCGCAGCACGGTCTCGCAATGCTTACGGGCGGCCTCGCGGGTGCCGTAGTGGCCGAGGGTGATCCCGGAGTCCGGGTGCTCGGCGCGGTAGACCGTGGTCGGCGCGGCCTCCAGCTCGGCGACCCGCGCCCGCAGCTCCTTCCGCTCCCGGTTCGCCTCGTGCAGTGCCAACTGCCCAGCGATGACCGCGAACAGCATGTGCTGGAGGGCTTCCTGGGCATCCCGGGAGCGGGCCGCGTAACGGTCGGCCGCACCGCCGGTGGAGATCGCCCGGCTTCGAGCCATGCGCCAAGCGATCCGGCGACGCTCGCTCCGCTGCTCGGACACCGCGAGCGCGGTGCGCAGCTGCTCCAGCTCGGCCGCGGTCTCCGGGGACATCAGCAGCTGCGCCGACTCCAGCGCCAACGCGATTCCCGCCGCCGTCCTCGTCTGCATGAGCGCGGCGTTGATCACGTCGGCCGCGGTGTTCACCCGGCGCGTGTTCATGCCGCCACCGCCGAAGCCTCGTCGGCGACCTGCGGCGTCTCGGCCTGCTTCTGCGTCAGCGGGACGCTGTGTCCCGTCAGCTCGAACGCGATGCCACGGAAGTTCCCCGGCGCCGCCAGCCACACGAGGCCGCCGCCCGCCTTCAACTCCACAGAGCCGACCGACAGACCGAGCGCCTCACGCCAGGCCTCGAAGTGCGAGGGGTGCATGAGCTGGATCCCGAAGCGGGCCTCGCTGGACCAGACGGGGATGTAGGGACGCGGCAGCTCAGCGAACTCCGCCGACAGCGCGAGCAGCGCCTCGGCGACGAGCGCCAGCTCGGACGTCCGGTGAGCGGCCGGCGCCGTGAACGCCGGTTCGGTGGTCTGCGATGATGTGCCCATTCGGGGCCTCTCTTTCGTGATTGGTAGGGGCGCCGGGTCGGGGGTCGCCAGGCCGGTCAAAGCGGGCGGCCCTTCGGCGCATCTGGGGTGGGAGATCAGGCGGTGCGCTGCGCCGGCACCGCGTCGGCGGCGGTGCGCGCGGCCATCCACGCCTCGACCTTCGCGAGGTCGAAGCGACGGCCGCGGAACGCGGTCGGCTCGACCGGAGCGCCGGCCTTCACCCACTCGTTCACCGTCCAGTTCGAGACCCCGTAGCGGGCCATCAGCTGGGCGGTGTTGAGCAGGGGCGAGAGTCCGGTGGGGCGGAGCGTCTCGATGCGCTCAGCGAGGGTCTGAGTCGCCATGGGGGTTCACCTTTCCACTGTGTCAGTAGAAACTGAGGGCATGTCGAAGTGGTCCTGGAGGGGCTCGGACAACGCCGTAGCGATAAGCCACGCCGTTCGCAGTCGGCATGTTTCCGCTGCGGTCTTGCCACTGCCGGTGACCTTGCTGACGGTCGCGACGCTCACACCTCGCCCGCGGACGTCGACCGCCCTGGTCTCGGCGGCGAGCGCGGCCTGCGTCACCCCCCGACGCTTCATCGCGTCTCTGAGTGGCTGGCCTTCGCCCTTGCGGATGAGGTCTGTCATGAGCGCCCCGTGCCTGTCGTTTCCTGCGTGACGCCCTGCGGCGCCGTTGACACATTTCTACTGTGTCAGTGTCAGTGAGGTCAAGCAGGTGTCAGTGAGTTTTAGTGAGGGTGGCAGTATTCGAATACGCGTTCTATGGTGGGGGCATATGACGGCGGCGACGGCGCGTGACGGGGAGGTCGCGCGCTGCGCTCAGAACACGCCATGCTTCTACTTTCACTTGCAAAAGTAGAAGATCAACATGCACTCTTAGCGCGTGGGAGAGCCGGAGCACACCGAGGACTTCGCGCAGCTTCTCGATCGCCTGAAGGCCGAGTACGGCGTCAGCGAAAGCGAGATCGCGCGCCGTATCGGCGTCGCCCCGTCCACCGTCAATTCCTGGACGAACCGAACCAGGGGCGGGAAACGGGGCGTACGCCCCAGTAGCATCCGCGCGCTCCACGAAGCCTTCCCCAAGTTCAGCGTGGACGAGATCGCCGCCGCCGCCGGCCGCGAGACACCCGGCCCCCTCTCCCCCGAGGCCGAGGCCCGCATCCTCGAACTGTGGCGCGGCCTGACCGAGGAGCAGCAGCGCGCCAAAGAGGTCGAGATGCGCGCCCTCGGCGAGATGAACCGCACCGGCCAGTAGCACAACCCTTTGGCCATCTCGCGCGTCTCCGCCTAAATGGACTTGCTCACTCCCGGTGAGGGCACATCAACAACATGCTCAACAAGTAGTCGAAAAATCGACCACTTGGGGGTACGGTCGTTCACACGCGCCGATGCTCCCCCATCGGTACCAGGTCCGAACTGCCTGCACCTCCGGGGGTATACATGTGCGTGCGCGTCCAAATCGTCCCGCCCGACACCCCGCCGGCCTTCGATGCCGACGATGGCGTGATTGCAGTGCCGGACAACCTCTCCCCCGCACACAGGGTCACCATCGTGCGGGCGATTCTGAGTGAACTCCTCGTAGAACAGCCCCAGTTCGGTGCACGCTGCTGGTGCGGGGATGAGGTCGACCTGACCCCCCGCATCCCCGGACAGCGAAGGAGCGAACTGGTGGTGAAGCATGGGGCGTAGGGCCTCGAACAACCCGCGGCAGCTGCGGCAGCAGGGTTGCGGATGCCAGCTGTGCATGGAGGTGTACCCGCCCGAGAAGTACGGCGAGCGCAACCGGCGGCGGGACTGCATCGGCTCGTGGCAGGCCCGCTACCGCGACCCGGACGGGAAGCAGAAACAGAAGTGCTTCCCGATCGCCGAGGGCGGCAAGAAGGCGGCCGAGGCGTTCCTCGATGAGGTCCGCACCCGCGTCCGCAAGCGGACGTACGCCGACCCGAAACGCGGCGAGATCACGCTCGGCGCCTGGTGGGATCTGTGGTGGCCGGCGCAGCCAAAGAAGGCCGTCACGACGACGAACAGGAAGCTGTCCAACTGGCGGCACCACATCGAACCGAAGTGGTCCGCGTGGCGGTTGTGCGACCTGGAGTTCATCGAGCTCCAGAAGTGGATCACGACCGAGGTGAAGGGGCACCACACCCGGAAGAAGGTGCTGGAGCTGCTGAACGCGATGCTGCGCGACGCGGTGCGCGACGGCCGGCGCATCCCCTTCAACCCGGCCGCCGAGGTCCAGCTCGACGCGCCACCGAAGAAGGACGCCGAGGACACCCGGCCGCCGACCCGGGAACAGTGCGCGCTCATCCGTGAGCACGTCGGCATCTGGTACCGGCCGCTCGTCGTGTTCCTTGAAGAGACGGGCCTGCGGTGGGGTGAGGCGACCGGCCTGCGGTGGGCCCACGTCGACCTGGAGGAGAAGCACCTCAGAGTGAAGGAAGTGCTCACCGAGGACAAGGGCAGGCTGTTCAGGAAGGCGGCGCCCAAGTCGGTGGCTGGCTTCCGTACGGTGCCGCTCACCCCCGAGGCGATCGGGGCGGTAGAGGCGATGGCGGCCCGCTTCAAGGTGGTCGACACCGTCTCCCCCATCGGGGACGGCCACGCTCTGCACGCCGAGGAGCTTGTGTTCCGGGGGCCGAACGGCGGTTGCCTGACCCGGCACAACTTCCGGCGGACGTGGATCCCTGCGATTCAGGCTGCTGGGCTGGCCCGGAAGGTGCAGAACGAGGAGACCGGCCGGACCGAGTGGTGGCCGCGGGTGCACGATCTGCGGCACGTGTTCGCGACCCGGTTGAAGGATCTCGGGGTCCCGGAGAAGGACGTGCAGACGGTCATGGGCCACGACCGCGGGTCGAAGGTGACGTGGCTGTACCAGCACAGCGCCGAGGACGTGGCGGCCCAGGTGCTCGCGGCGATGGCCCCGGACATGCCGGCTGTTCGACAGCTGAGGGCGGTGTGAGCCCGGATGCCGCGCGAATGCCACATGGATGCCACAACACCCCCTCACTGAGCCTCACTGAGGCTGACTAAGACTTGATTGCGCAGGTCACGCCCTTGTTATCGTGGACTCATTGAGCCCCCGATGGACTCACTGAGACTCATGATCGCTTTACGTTTTCTCCTAAAGCGGGTGTCGCAGGTTCGAATCCTGCCGGGGGCACAACGCGTTACCGCTCTGACCTGGGGCTTCCTCCCCAGGGAAGGCTCCTACTCGGCCTCGGACTCCTCGTCCGGGGCCGTTTGCGTGAGCGGTGCGTGAGCGGACGGAGAGTTGATCTCCGAAATTCCTCCCACCGGATCAGCATCATCCGGCACAGGCTCCAGGTCGGGATGCTTCGCGTCGTCGGGCTCTTCCGCCGCTTCGGAGGCGGTGTTCTCAGAGGTGGCGCGGGCTCGCGGGACGAGCCGGGCTGCGGCCTCGGCGATCGCCAGGTCCGCTTCGGGGAGCAGGCTCGTGTACGTGTCGGCCGTGATGGTGATCGAGGAGTGGCCGAGCATCTCCTGGATGTCCTTCAGGTCGGCCCCGGCCGCGTGGGCGAGGGTCGCGGCACCGTGGCGGAGGTCGTGGAGCCGGACCGGCGGGAGGCCGATCTCCTCGTACTGCTCGATGAACCGTCGCGTGACGTTGGCAGGGTGGAGCAACTCGCCGTTCTCCTTGGTGAAGACGCGTCCGGTCTCCACCCAGGCGCTCTCCCACTCCTTACGGTCCTTGTCCTGCTGGGCGCGGTGCCGCTTGAGGGCCTGGACCGTTTCGAAGTCGAGCGCGATGGTCCGAGCGCCGGCGTCGGTCTTGGGGTCGTCCTCGTACACCTCCCAGCCGTCCACGACGAGTTGCTTGGCGACGGTGATGAGACCGGCGTCCAGGTTGGTGTCGGTCCACTTCTGCCCGCAAGCCTCGCCCCGTCGCAGTCCGCGGAACGCGATCAGGTGGAACAGCGCGTACAGGCGGTCCTCCGCGACGTGGTCGAGGAAGAGGCCGGTGTGCTCCGGCGTCCAGACCATCACCGACGACGGCTTCTCGCCGGTGCGCTTCCAGTGCAGGATGCGCTCCTCGGTCCAGACGAGGGCCTTGGGCCGCTTGCCCGCCTCCAACTCGACGTGGGCGGCCGGGTTGAAGGTGATGAGCTGCTGGGCGATCGCGGCGTTGAGTGCGGCCCGCAGGGTGGAGCGGACGCGCTGCCGTGTGGCCGGACCGACGATGCGGCGGTAGGGCTCCATCTCGGCGATGGCCGCCTTCATCGCCTTGCGGCGGGCGCGGGGCTCGCGGCCCTTCCAGGGGATCTGGGCGAGGTCCTCGAACGCCTTGCGGCGGGCCGCGTTGCCTTCGGCGATCTCGACGTTGGCCTCGGCGATGGCCTCGAACATCTCCGACAAGTGGGCGACCCGGAGCCGGTCGAGCCGGTAGTGCCCGATCCGTGGTTTGAGGTGCACCCGGATGTTGCTCTCGTCGCGGCTGATGGCGCTCTGCCGCCCCTTCTTGCCCGCCAGCCACATGTCCAGCCACTCGCCGACCGTGAGCCTGCTGGTCAAGTCCAGGCCGTGACTGAGGCGCCTGCGCGTTGCCTCGATGTTCGGGAGCGGGGCCTTCTCCTCGGCCACCTTCTCCAGCAACTCGGCTACCTGAGCCAGGCCCTCGGTGTCGTCGGCGTCGGCGAGGCCGACGAGCGCACGCACGTGGTCGAGGTCCGCTTGGGCGGCCTTGAGGGAGTCGTAGCCGGCGCGGCTGAAGGAGCGGCGGGTGCCGTCTTCGCGGGGCGGGAGTTCCTGGCGTATGGAGTACGAGCCGTGCTTGCGGCTGGAGAGCTTGGGGCACTTCTTGCCGAGCGGTTTGCCGGTGTGGGGGTCGCGGCAGTAGCAGCGGCGGTGGGTGGAACCCTTCAAAGATCGTTCTCCTCGGTGAGGTCGGTATCGGGCGGGTCGACGTCGTCGAGCTGCGAGGGCAGGTGGGGTGGGGTACCGCCGGCTTCGCGGATGGCGTCTCGGTGGCGGCGTAGTTCGTGCTTGGCGTTGGTGGCCTGGTCGGCGTACCGGGCCAAGGCGCGCTCGGCCGCTTCCCGCTGGACGCGGTTGGGGGCGGTCTTGACCTTCCAGCGCTCGTAGTCCTCGCTCTCCACGGCGGCCAGGGCCGAGCGGACTTCGAGGTCATGGGCCAGGAAGTGGTCGAGCATGTAGTCGGTGGCATCATCGGCGGCCGAGCTGCCGGTGAACCACTGCAGGGCATCCCAGGCCGGTCGCGGGTCCTCGTAGGGGAGTTGGCGGACTTCGTCGACGTAGCCGACGGGGTAGATCAGGCTGATCGGGGACATGCGCAGGGCCTTGGCGAGGACCATGACCTCGACCAGGGGGAGGCTGCCACGGCGGCCGGACTCCATGTTGGCGATCACGTTGCGCGGGATCGGGTAGCCGATCTCCTCGCACCTGTCGGCCAGATCCTGTGCGCTCCACCCCAGTTCCTTCCGTCGTCTGCGGACCTCGCCGGCCACGGTGGCCATGACGTGGTCCTCCCATTCGAGGTCGTCGACCTCAATGTCTTCCTCATACCTATGGTCCGAACGACGTTGTGTCATGAAGACACATTAACTTGCCTAGCGTTGATTCCATGGCCTGGAGACGAGCGCGATCGTCGTGTTCGCCGAGGGCTCAGTCATGGATGGAGTGCGTATGCGCGAGAACGGACTCGCCGGCCGGGCGAAGGGCATGAGTCGCGAGGAGCTGCTGGAGCTTCCCGCTGCCGTTGACCTGGAGACGGGCAACCGGGCGTTGGGGCTGGGGCGGAGCAAGGGGTACGAGCTGGCGAAGCGCGGCCAGTACCCGTGCAAGGTGCTGCGGCTGGGCAACGCCTACCGGGTGGTGACCGCGGACCTGTTGGCCCTGCTGGGCCTGGCCGCGTGACAGCGGGGAGCTATAGCAGACCATTCTGCGCTGAGCTGACACAGAAACGCTGGACTGTTGCCGGGCGTGGACGTACGGTCCGTGTTCCCTCGCGATCACCGAGCGCTCGCGAGAAAGGGGTGGGCCCCCGGCGGTGCAACGCCGGAGGCCCGAGCAACCCCGAACGGCCCTGGAAGAACCAACCCGGCGGCAAGGGCGTGCGAGCCCGCCACCGCCAGACGAGGAACTGCCGAGTGCAACCCGAGAACCCCGAGTCCTATTCCGCCCCCACGCAGGCCATCTGGCCCGCAGCAGCCGTCCCCGGCCGACCCGGCGCCCACCTTCACGCCACGCAGGCCGACGACGCCGACCGAAGCCCCAGCGGTGATGCGGACGCCCGCAGTGCCGACGAGGCGGAGACACCGAGCGGGCCGGAGGAGATACCCGATGCGGAGCCGACGTACGGCTCGGAGCTGCTCGACGAACTGCGCGGGCAGATCGCCCAGTTCGTGATCCCTCCCTCGCCCGAGGCCCTGGACGCGATCACCTTGTGGGTGGCGGCGACACACCTGCAGCCCGCGTGGCAGCACGCCCCACGTCTGGCGGTGGTGGGACCGGCGAAGAGGTGCGGCAAGTCACGGCTGCTGGACGTGCTGACCGAGACGGTCCACGAACCGATGCTCACCATCAACACCACCCCGGCGGCCATCTTCCGGTCGATCTCCGAGGACAACCCGCCCACGCTCCTGGTGGACGAGGCGGACACCATCTTCGGCCCAAAGGTCGCGGAGAAGAACGAGGAGACGCGCGGCCTGCTCAACGCCGGCCATCAGCGAGGGCGGTATGTGACCCGGGTCGTCGGCAACGACCACACCCCGCACCGCTTCGCGACCTTCGCCATGGCGGCCATCGCGGGCATCGGTGACCTGCCGGACACGGTCATGGACCGGTCGGTCGTCATCCGCATGCGGCGCCGGGCCGAGGGCGAGAAGGTCAAGCCCTTCCGCTCCCGTCGTGACATCCCGGCCCTACACGATCTGCGCGACCGCATCGCCGCGTGGGCCAGGCCGCTGCTGGACGAGGCCGCGGACCTGGAGCCGGACATGCCGGTCGAGGACCGCGCCGCGGACACCTGGGAGCCCCTGGTCATCGTCGCCGACCTGGCTGGCGGGCACTGGCCCCGGCTGGCGCGGGTCGCCTGCGCGCGGATGGTCGCCGCCGAAGTGGCGGCCGAGGAAGACCACCCCAGCGGTGCGCGCATCCTCGCTGACATCCGCCGGGTCTTCTACGCCCAGCGGGAGGTGGACAGCCTGTCCACCGAGGAACTGCTCCACCACCTGCGCCAGGACGCGGAGGCTCCGTGGGCGGAGTGGGGACGCGGCGGCGGGCTGAACGCCCGCGACCTGGGCAGGATGCTCCGCGAGTTCGAGATCAGGCCCGGCAACGTGCGCATGGCCGACCGGACCCAGCGCAAGGGGTACATGCGCAACAAGTTCCTCGATGCCTGGAGCCGGTACTGCCCCACCGTCCACTCAGTGGACACCCAAGCGGCCCGCCCGGTGAACCACCCGCCGCTCACTGAGTGAACGCCCTGCCCGGCTACCTCGACGCGGGGTGAACCCCGTCCCCTTGTTGCCGTACCTGCCGTCCCTGCCGTGATCTCGCAGGTCAAACGGCATGCAGCCAAGACGGAAACCGGGGCCAAGACGGCAACGCGATCCGCAATCGCACTCCCTGCTGCAAGACGCTGCCCGCATCCGTCTTGCGTCGTCCCCCGCCGTCCTGCCGTATCGCCGCAGGTCACAGCACCGCCCACCGGGACGGGAGACGCAACGCCACCGTCCTGCCCCGGGGGCACGGCCACACCGGAACCAGGCCCGCCAGGACGCGCCGGCACCTTGTTACGACTCGGAACAAGACGCCGGCGGCACCCGCCAGGACGGAAGGCCGAGGCGGTTGCCGTACCTGCTGTGACCTGCGCTTGCAACGGCCAAGACGGCAAATACGCACCACACCACTAGCCCAGGAGCACCCCGCTTGAAGGTCCCTCTGATGTCCCGTCGCCGAGACCGCCCGCCGCGCGGCGACCAGCCCGGTCAGGGGCAACCCGCGAGGACGAAGCTCACCGCGGAGCAGTACGTGCTCCGCGCGGCCGGCATCGTCATCGTGGCCCTGACCGCCGGTGCGTTCTGGCTCTCCTACGCCCACCTGGCCGAGGTCGCCGCCCAGCACGGACTTCGCGACTCGCCGACCCGCCGATGGGCGTGGCCCGCGACGCTGGACGCGTTCATCGTCGCGGGCGAGCTGCTCATGCTCCGCGCGGGCCTGCGTCGCGTCACCGACATGTGGGCCATCGGCGTCACCGCCATCGGATCATTCGGCTCCATCGGGCTCAACGTGGCCGGGGTGACCGGTACGCGCGGAGTCGGCAGTGTCCCGTTGCTCGACTACGTGGTCGCCGCGGTTCCCCCGGCCGCCGCGATGGTGGCCTTCGGCGTGCTGATGCGGCAGATCCACGAGGTCGTCGCACAGCCGGTTGTCGACCAATCGGGCCCCGATTCAGCGCAGGTGCCGGAACCACCAGTCACCACATCCGTCCAGGCCGCCGAGCTACCGGCCGCCGTATCCGTCGAGCCGCCGGAATCGCCCGCCGACACTGCAGCGGGCAAGTCGCGCGGTGGCCGTCCGCCTGGCGCCCCACTTGAAGTACTGGTGGAGATCGGCCGGGCTGCTGCCGCTGAGCAGGGCAAGCTCACCCGGACCGTCGTCCGAACGGCGGTTGAGGCCAAAGGGTTGACGGTCGGCAGTAAGCGGCTGACCGAGGTGATGGACATCCTTCGGGCCGAACTCGAAGCCGCAGCCGAGACCGATCGGCCCGGCGTCTGACCGGAACCACCACCGGGTGACCGGAACCGTTCCGGTCACCCGGCCCGCCGGTCACCGCCCCGCGTAACGCGCAATCGCCCACACCTGTGGATGAGGCGGCAGCCGTCCGAACTCCGTCTGCTCTTCGCGTTGCCCCGCGCGCCTCCCCACGCCTTTCTGGAGAACCGTCCATGATGCACGACCCGCTCCACCCCGAGAACGCCCCCGACGAGCAGCTGCCGCTGACGAAGTCCCCTACGCTGATGGACCGCTGGCGCCGGGCGTTCGGACGACCTGCCCCGGGCAGAGCCAGTAGTACCCCGAGTCCGACTCAAGGCCGGACGTCGGGGGTCTCCGCCCCGGGGGTGGCGGAGACAGCCCGGCACCAGGGGGCGCCAGACCAGGACATCGGGGCCGAGGGCGGCCCCGACGAGGACACGCTCCACCGCGTCCAGCGCGAGACCCTGCGCCCCGTAAGCGCCGCCGAGACGGTCGGCGGTGAGCCTGTCGTGAAGAGCGTCCAGCCCACGATCCGCCGCTTCACCGGCACCAAGCGCGTCGTGCGCGTCGGCCCCTTGCGCTTCACTGGCGACGAGCACACTCAGCTCCAGGAGGCCGCCTCCGAGCACGGCTACAAGGGCGGCTCCGGGTTCGCCGCCGACATCGTCCTCGCCTTCATCACCGGCCGGTTCACCGCCAACCTGCCCTTGTCCGAGGACCGCCGCCGCACCCACATGTTCCGCGCCCAAGTGCTGCGCCAGCTCAACCGGATCGGCGTCAACGTCAACCAGATCGCCCGCGCCCTCAACAGCGATCACACCCCACCCGACATCCGCCAACGCCTCACGGAACTCCACCAGCTGCTGGAGCTGATCGCCGAAGCCCTGCGCCGGCCCGCCGACCCGGACACGGAGACATCCGCGTGATCGCCGCCATCAAACCGGCCGGGTCCAACACCCGCGGCCTGCTCGCCTACCTCTACGGCCCCGGCGACCACGACGAGCACCTCGACCCCCACATCGTGGCCGGCTTCGCGATGCTCGGCATGCCCGACCCCGGCCGCGACGAGAACGCCACCCTCACCGAACTCGCCCGCCACCTCGACGCACCCGTACGACTGCGCAACAGCGAATTCGGCAAGCCGGTCACCGACCATGTCTGGCACTGCCCCGTCCGCGCCGCACCCGAAGACCGCTACCTCTCCGACGCCGACTGGGCCGAGATCGCCCAGCGCATCGTCCAAGCGGCTGGCATCGCCCCGGCCGGTGACGACCTGGCCGCCCGCTGGATCGCTGTACGCCACGCGGACGACCACATCCACATCCTCGCCACTACCGTCCGCGAAGACGGTCGCCGCCCCAAACTGCACGGCAGCGGCGTGCGCGTCGGTGACGCCTGTCGCGAGATCGAGAAGGAATACAGGCTACGGCAGTTGAAGAAAGGGGACGGGACTGGAAGCCGTCGCCCGACTCAGGCTGAGATGCACAAGGCCGAACGCCTCGGCTGGGACCAGACCAGCCCCGAATGGCTCCAGGACCGCATCCGCGCTTCCATCCCCCACGTGACAGGCGCCGAGGAATTCATCGCCTACCTCGAAGCCGGGGGCGTCGAGGTCCAGGTCCGGCGCGGTCCGTCGGGCGACCTCCTGGGCTACGCCGCAGGCCGCCCCGGCGACGTCAACGAGGCCGGCGAGCAAATCTACCACCCCGGAAGCAAGATCTCCCCCGACCTCTCCCTGCCCAAAATCAAGGCCCGCCTCGAATCCAGCCGGCCCGAAGAACACCCCACCGCCCGCCGCAACCACCCCAGCACCCCCTGGCATCAAGCCACCGACGCTCTCGACACCCTCCACACCGACCTCGCCGACGACACCCACGCCCAGGCCCACATCACCGCCCTCGGCGAGCTCCTGGAAGCAACCGCACAGACGGCACCCGTCCATCTGCGCGCCGAACTCCAGGTCGCTTCCAAGGCGTTCGCCCGAGCCCAGCGCTCCCAGATCCGGGCCGAAGACCAAGCCGCCCACGCCCTGCGCAGCGCCGCGCGCGACATCGTCCACACCGCCACCGGCCCCGATGGCAGTGCGCTGGCCGCTCTGGTCGCAGCCCTCGTCTGGGCCACCATCGTCGCCAGGCGCTGGCACGAAGCGAAGAACCACGCCCACCAGACCGACGCCGCCCGCCACACCGTCCAGCACCTCCAGACAGCCGCCGACCGCGCGCTCGCCCCGACGCTCACCGAACTCACAGCCCGACCGCCCAGGGAGGAAGCCCGCCGCGTTCTCGCCAGCGACGTGCGAGTAGCTGTCCCCGACCACGCCGAGCGAATCCTCGCCGACCCGGCCTGGCCCGCACTAGCCACAGTCCTCGCCGACGCCGAGGCTCGCGGGCATCAACCCCACCAACTCCTCAAGGAAGCCGCCACCCAGCGCGAACTGACCACCGCCCGCCAACCCGCCCGCGTCCTCATCACCCGCATCCAGCACACCGGCCGCAACCCAGCACCCAACCGCCGCGCCGAAGCCGCCCGCCGACGCTCGACCATCACAGCCTCGTTCCCCGTCCAACAGACCCATAACGATCAGCTTCCGTCGGCGACTACGACGCCTACCGAACAGCAGCACCGACAGCGCCGATAGACACCGTCAGAACCTCAGGGATTGCGTTCCTCCAGGATCGGAGGAACGTGCGAGGCTTTCCCGGATCACGCTGGCGCGCAGAGCCGCCATCAGTTCTCGTCACAGCTCGTCCGGGCAGACGGCGTACGAGCAGATCGCAGAACCAGTCCTAGTGAGCATCGCAAGCCGGGCACCCGGTTCTCAGGCCAAGCGGCGCTATGCCTACCTCCTACAGCAGACGGCTCCCGAGCACGTGGACCGCGTCCTCAACGACCGGGCCTGGGATGCCCTGGTCACCGTGCTCGCCGAGGCGGAGGCCGCAGGCCACAACGCCTCCACCCTGCTCACCCAGGCGGTCGGCCGGCGCGCCCTGGACGACGCCCGCAACCCCGCCCGCGCACTGACCTGGCGCATCCGGCGCCTCGGCGAGAGACACGCACCCGGCCCGCGTGCACAGGCAGCAGCCCACGCACACCACGCCACGGTGCGTCCCGCTGCTCCGCCCGCAGAGCGGCCTCGGACGCGCCGGCGCTGATCACCCCTGCGTCCGGCCGCCACCATCCGAAGTGGGTGACCGGGGCTTGCGGTGCTTGCCGGTGCCGGAGCCGAGCGGTTTCGGCACCGGCCCGGTCGGCTTCGGCTCATCGGCCTCGGGGTACAGGATGGCCTTGGCCTCGGCCAGGTTGGCGGCGAAGCCGTACGGCTCCCACACGTGCCCGTTCCACCGCTCGACGGCTCGGGGCGCGTCAGGGTTCAGGTGAGATGCCCTGGGACCGTCGCCGGAGACGACGGGTACGGCACGGAGCCGGCCGATCTTCGCGTCACGGCGTTCCGCCCAGTCCTTCAGCGGCTCGTCGTCCATCCTGCTGTTCCTCGGGTCGGGAATGAGTGGTTGTGTCAGGAGGGTAGCGGCCACTGAGGACCGCTCGGATTGCCGAGCCAGACGACCTGTTCGCCACGGGAGACGGTCACGCCGAACGCGGCGGTGCTTGGTGCGCCGTACTCCTCCCAGGTGGCGACCGCCGACTCGATAATGTCCCAGAGGCGTCGGGAGCCGCCTTGACGGACCTGCCAGCCGCTGTCGGTGGCGGTGAGTACGGCGAAGGAATCGGTGACGCTGTCGAGGACGAACGTGCTGACCGGGCCGCCGTCGACCGCCATGGAGAAGAAGCGGGCGTCCGGCGCGGCCAGCTGGGCCATGAACGCCGGTCCTGGCTCGGTGAGTGCTGCCGGCCCGTACGTGGCCTTCCGCTTCGTTCCATCGGCGGGTCCCGGGACCGTTCCGAGGCTCTCCGGCGCCTCCTGCTGCCTGGCGATCATGAAGCTCGGATCGTCCTCGCTGAACCAGCCGCTCGCGCTGTCCCCGGTGACGATGAGCTTGACCAGGCCGAGGGAGCGCATCCAGCCGCGCAGCGTGGTGAGGATGACGCCGCCCGGCAGCACCTGTTCAAGCCAGGCGGGCGGGATGTTACGGAAGCCGCAGGTGGCGATCAGCCTGTCGTACGACGCTCCGTCCTCGTGGCCGGCGCGACCGTCCCCCACCAGCAGGTGAGGGGTGTAACCGGAGCCGACGAGAGCCTGGCGGGCGCGTCGCGCCACGCCTTCGTCCGTCTCGATGGAGGTCACGCTGTCGCTGCCGAGGCGGTGGCACATCAGGGCGGTCGAGTAGCCGGTGCCCGTGCCGATCTCCAGCACGTTCATGCCGTCTTGCACGTCCAGGTCTTCGAGCATCCGCACCACGAGGCTCGGCAGGGTCGATGAGGACGTCGGGGTCGCGTTGCTGATCGGTTTCGGATCGGTCCAGTCGATGTCGTGGCCGTCGAACTGGGTCATCCATGTCTCGTCGGTGTAGACGAGCCGGAGCCACTCGTCCTGACCGATGTTCTGCGGCGTCACGGGTTCCCAGGTGGTGACGCCGGGTGCGTCGCTCTCCCGGTAGAAGCGCGGGATGAACAGGTGGCGGGGCACCGCTTCGACGGCCGCTCTCCAGCCCGGCGACCGCAGTCGCCCGTCCTTCTCCAGTTGCTGGGCGAGCCGAAGCCGTAAAGCGGCTGCGGTTGTCTCGATGTCGGACTCACCGGCCACGGATGCCTCCTTCCAGGAGATCGGCGAGTGCGGCGGTCATGGGCAGACCGGTCGGCGGCTCCATCCATGCCCACTGCCCGGAAGGATTGCACTCGATGAAGACCCATTCGCCGGAGTTGGTCAGAGCGAAGTCGAACGCCCCGAAGACGAGCCCGAAGTGCCTCAGGTAGGCACGCATCGACTGCTGCACCGCAAGCGGTGCGGGAAGTGGGGTGTAGGTGTGAGTGCTGTAGTCCGTCCGCCAGTCGAGGAGACCGGAGTCGATCCGCACCGGGAAGATCTGCTCGCCGATCACGGTGACCCGGATGTCGGCGACCTTGTCCACGCGCTTCTGGAAGAGGTGCATGGTGCCTGCAACGGAGTCGTCGATCTCGTCGGCGCTCACCTCTGTCACCGGGACGGTCTGGGCCTGGCCGTCGACCACGTAGAGCGGTACCGAGATTGGCTTGAAGATGGCCGGCCCGTGCTCCTTGATGAAGGCCCGTGCGTCGTCGGGAACGTTAGTGATCAATGTCGGCGGCACCCTGAACCCGGCTGCCGCCGCTGCGGCAAGTCCGGCCGGCTTGTATTCGGCGTCGCCGATGCGGTTGGGGTGGTTGACGTAGAGGCAGCCCGGCAGGGAGGTCAGGATGCCGCCGAGCCCGTAGCGGGCCTGAGCCACGGCGAACCGTTCGTCCTGCTTGTCGAGGTGGGGGAATGCGAACCCGGAGGGACGCCGGTAGTACATCGAACGCACGGCGCCCAGCTCGGCTTGTCGGCTCGGGGTCTGCACGCTTCCTCGCCAGCTGTCAGTGTCGTCGCCGATGGCGGCCGAGCACGACAGGGTGGCCGGGAAGTCACCGGAGTCGAACCGCACGACCGGGACACCCCGGTCGTGCAGCTCGGCGATCACGAAGTCCGCGGTCGGGTCGTCGAGGTTGGTGACGACCAGGACCGGGCGATCGTTGTTCGGCACCACAGTCACTGGTCGGTGTCGTTCCCCGTGTCGCTGTCCGGGGAGTCGCTGTTGCGGTCCCCCTGGCCGGTGGTGCCGGTCTTGGGGTTCGTACCGGAGGACGTGCCGTGGCCGGGGGACATGGTGGGGATGCCGGAGGCGTCGAAGTACCGGGCGGTCTGCGTCGCCGGGTCCAGCTTCACCGTCGCGTAGCCGGAGTCCTCGACAGGCGGGTACGGGGCGAACCGGCGCAGGCCCCATGGGGCGACGGTCAGGTGTCCCTGCGGCAGCGGGCTGCCCGTGGGGAAGCGATCCATGTGGTTGAACACGGTCTTCCTTTCAGTATGGGAAGTGCCTGAGTGGTGACTGCCTTGCATGCCCGCCGGGCTCCTGTGGCCTCGGGCTGCCCAGCGGGAGCGGTGAGCGCCGGTCGGCGTCAAGCGAGATCAGACCGGCGTCAGAACTTGCCGCCGAAGGCCATCGAGCACGCGTCTGAGCAGCGTTACTTCCGGCTCGCCGGCTTCGACTGCGGCTCGGCCCTCCTCGTACCAGCGGCCGAGATGCCGCTGCCATGCGATGTCCGCTCGACGGGCCTCTGCTCGGATCTCCCCGAGCGCCAGGTTGGACTCCATGTGCAGCCGGAGGAGATCGGCAGGTGTGATGCGCAGCGGCTCGGCGAACGCCACCGCATCGGGGTCGCCCGCTGGCCTGGGGGCGGACGGACTGAGGGTGACTTCCACGCAAGCGTCCGGGCTCGGGTCGTCCACCAGTTCGTCGGCCCGCATCAGCCGTAACGAGATATGGGGTCTCAGCATGCGGCGGATGCTTCCGTTGCCGACGCTTCCAGCTCGGCCCACACGACCTTGCCCCAGCGTTTCCGGTCGTAGCCCCATCGCCAGCTGAGGGCCTCAACCAGGAACAGACCGCGCCCGCCCTCCGAGTCGTCGTCAGGGTTGCCCAACTCGGGAGTGTCCCGGCAGCTGTCGGCGACACCGATGCGCACCACGCCCTCGGCCGGACGCGTGACCCGGACCCGGACGACACGGCACCGCGTATGACGGACGGCGTTGTTGACGAGCTCGGCGACGACCTGAACCCCGTCCTCGGCCAACTCGCCTATGCCCCAGGTGTTCAGAGCGGCGGAAACGAGCAAGCGGGCTCGGCGAGCGGATTCCGGTTCGCACGGCATCGTCTCGGTGTAGCCGGGGGCACCGGTCGCTGTCGGTCGGGCTGCGGTCGTGGCCACAAGAACATCCCTCCGAGGGTGGGCCGCCCGCCCCGTCGACGGGGTGACGACGGAGCGGGCTCTCCTCCACGCCGCCGAGAGGAAGGGGGAATCGGGACCTCCCGACGGGCGATGACCAGTCAACGACCTGGAGCAGGAGGGGAACAGGAAAGGTCGATCCCTCGCCGGTCACCTCGAAGCGGAAGACTTTACGGTTCCGTGACCTGGGGGCTGGTTCACTCGATGCCACGGGTCTACCGTCGACGACATGGCAGCGAACGCCATCCTGAAGAGCCGGATGGACGAACTCGGGCTCACACAGGAGGAATTGGCTGGCCGGATGAACACCGCGTTGGCGGAGATCACCGGCCGCCCGGGCGACGTCTCCGCACGGACGGTCCGCAACCTGCTGAACGGAACCTCACGCCGACCGATCGGACGTACGTGCGTCACTCTGGAGCGGGTGTTCGGCTGTCCGGTCGAGGACTTAGGGTTCAGCGCACCACGCACCATGCACCATCCGCAGGAGGAGGATCCCGTGCGGCGTCGCACCTTCATCGCCTCGGCCACAGGGACCGCAGCCGCCGCCGTCCCTCTGGTCGCCCAGCGGCGTACGGTCGGCATGTCGGACGTGGCACGCGCCGCCACCGGAATGAACGCGCTCGTCGAAGCCGACGACCGCCAAGGCGGTCACTCGGAGCTGGAAAGGGCAGCCGCCGCCGGTCGTGATGGCGTCCTGGAGTTGCAGCAGCGCAACGCCAGTGAACGCGTTCGCCGATCCTTGTACGCCCTGGCCGCCGAGTACACCACCATCGCGGCTTGGTCCTGCATCGACGCCCGCAACCTCGACCAGGCGCAGAAGTACCTGAACGAATCCGCGACGTACGCCGGTCTCTCCCAGGACGGCCCCACCGAGATGCGTGTCTGGGTCAACCTCTCCATGCTCGCCTACCAGCGCCACAACTGGCCCGAAGCACTCGCGGCAGCACAAGCCGCGCAAGCTTCCTACGCAGCCCGCCGGGACCCGTTCTTCGACTCGCTGGGCCGGGTCCGCGTCGCCCTCGCCTACGCGGCACTCGGTGACGGACGGGCCAGCCTGCGATCCCTCGGCAGCGCCCAGAGCACCTACACCAAGGTGACAGAGCACGAACGTCCGCGCTGGACAGCCTTCTACGGCCAGGCCGAACTCGACCACCTCGGCGCCATCGTGCAGTTCAACAGCGGCCGCCCCGCTCACGCCGAGGCCATGGCACACCGCGCCCTGGCCAAAATCCCGGGTTCCTTCCGGCGCAACAGAGCACTCGCAACCGCCCAACTCGCACTCGCCCAGCTCCACCAGGGCGACGCCGAGCAGGCCACGGCCACCGCCGCCGACGTCTTCACGATCATGGACGGCGATCCCCTGCCCGGCCGCATGCGCACCCTCATCGGCGACTTCCACCGGGGCCTGTTCCTCCGGGCCTCCTCCGCCTCCTACGCACGAGACTGGGCAGACCGCATGCGCACCGAATGGAGTCGAGCGTGACCGACTTGCGTCACTTCCAGAACGGAAACCTCCCCGAAGGCTTCCGTCAGATGCTCATCGACGTACACGCCGACGCCTACGCCGACCAGATGGACGACCCCTTCCACCAGCGCTTCGCCTGGTTCGCCGACCACTGGTCCAGCATGGACGGCTTCTCCTGCGTCGTGGCCTACGACGCAGACGAACCGGCCGGCTTCGCCTACGGCGCCCCGCTCACCCCCGGCCGCGAATGGTGGCGCTCCACCGGATACCAGCCGAACAACGGCTACTCCGCCACCTACGCCGTGTCCGAGGTCATGGTCCGCCCCCACTGGCGCAAGCAGGGAATCGCCGAACGACTCCACGAAGCGCTCCTGAAGGAGCGAACGGAAGACCTCGCCGTACTCCTGGTCGACGTAACCCACCCCAAGGTGCAGGTCCTCTACGAGACGTGGGGCTACGCCAAGGCCGGCGAGCAGCAGCCATTCGCCGACTCACCGGTGTACGCCGTCATGGTCAAGCAGCTCCGAGCCTGACGCAGACAGCCGGGAGACGCGTTGGGCGGCCTCAACTACTGGCGTACGCCCAAGCACACCGCCACGGGGAGGATGGCCGCATGACCACGGCGCCCGCCATCGAACTGCGCACACTCACCACCCTCGACACCGCCCGCGGCGACCTCCTCGACGTGTACGCCGACGTGCGCGCCCCCCTGCTCCACCTGCCGAACTACGCCGTCACCGCCTTCGGTGAGCGCCTGGAACGGCACGGCACCGAGCCAGGGTCACAGTCGTCCTCGCGTCCGCAGACGGGCATCCGGTCGGCTACGCCTACGGCAACACCATCGAGCACGGCGACCGCTACTGGCAACGCACCAGCCCGACGCCAGCGGAGAAGTGCACGGAGGATCCGGCCGTGGCTCTGAAAGAGATCGACGTCCGGCCGACCTGGCGGAAGACCGGCACCGCCCGCCGCATTCACGACGCCCTCCTCGCCACACGCGACGAGCCGTTCGTCACGCTCATGGTCAACCTGACCGCTGGCAACGGGAAGGTCCACGCTCTCTACAGGTCGTGGGGGGACGAGGACATCGGACAGAGCCAGCCGTCACCGGCCTCACCGGTCCTCACCGGTCCTCACCGTAATGATCCGCGCCACCCGTTAACCGGCACCACATGGCGACACCCCGCTCAGAGCATCGAGCGGGGCTGCAGTTCTGCACGCAGTGAACGCCGATGCGGGTTCACCGCCTTGTACGATCCCGCCTGCCCGGCCCACTTCGACAATTGCCGGGCCACGCGGGGAAGACCCACCCGCAGGCTTTTCCCCGCGTGGCCCTCCACCGCATCAGCGTGCTGTTCGCGCTGCCCGGCCTGTGGGCCCGGGCAGCGAATCGACGCCCATCAGCACGGTGTTATTCCCACGTGATCCAGGTCAGGCATGGCGAGTGGGTCCCTGGACGCCGGTGATCGGTGCGAACGCGGTCGCGGCGACCACGAAGCGCGGGTCCAGCGCTGCCCACAGGTCCTCCAGCAGCGCATCCGCGTCCTGGGCGGTGGTGCTCAGGTCGAGGTGGCGCCGGGCCGTCGGCACGGTGCCTCCGTCCGATTGGTAGGTGCTGAGCATCACCGCCTGCCCTGGAGCCAGATCGCCCAGCGCGACCACGGTGGTGTCCGCGCTCTCCCGCTCGCCCTCCGGGCGGCGTGCCGCGCCGAACCAGGACCGTTGGCCAACGCGGTCCACAACAGCGGTGATCCGCGGTGTGCAGATCGGCGGGTCCGGCTCGTAGCTGAGGTCGTCCAGCGCGCTGCCGGGCGCGAGGCCCTTCGCCAGCCGAGCGGCAACCTCCGTCACCTGCTCGCCGTTGCCGTAGACGGTCCATCGCTCGTCCGCGGTCGCGGCGACGTAGTGCCGAAGGTTGTCGTGGCCCGTGGCGCCGACCGGCACGACGGTCAGCTCACCGGACGCGGTGATTTCCATCCGGCGGGCCCGAGATGCCTCGCTCCGTCCCGTGAGCGCGTACCCGGCGGTCAGTTCCCCGTTCAGGGTGCGTGCCAGCAGGATGAGACGACCGGGATAGGGGTTGTCTCGAAGGGCTTCCAGGATCGTGGTCATGCGCCAGCGCCTTTCTCATTCAACTCGGTACGAGATCTTCCAAACGGAAGAGCGAGGTGAGTATCACACCAAAGCGCGCGAGCGCTTCGGCGGCGCCTTGGCAGCGGTCCAGGAGGACGAACACGCCGACCACCTCGTGCCCGGCCTCGCGCAGGGCCTCGACGCAGCGCAGGCCGGCGGCTCCGGTACCCGCCACGTCGTCGACCACCGCGACCCGCGAGGCGGCCGGGGCGGGGCTGGTCAGTAGTCCGGGAACACCGTACTCCTTGCGCACGCGGCGTATTCCGCGGGACTCCAGCACCCGGTCGTGCCGGACACTGGCCAGTGCCACCGCAGTGGCCAGTTGGGCTCCGGCGGCCACCTCTCCGGCGACCAGGTCGGCGTCCGTCTGCTCGATCGCAAGATAGAGCTCGTTGGCGAGCGCGGCGAGCAGGCGCGGTTCCCCGAGAACGCGGTGGCCGTCGAAGTAGTCGGCCAGCGGGGTACCGTCCCCGCGCCTGCCCGGACGAAAAGGCCGCCGGGCAAGCAGCGTCTTGGCAAGGTGGCCGGTCACGATGCCAGGCTCCGCCCTACCGCGCGTTTGGGCAGCAACTCGTCGACGCGCGCGCGAACCTGCGCGAGTGTCTGCTCGATGCCCAGTGCGTCGGTGTCCAGACCGATCAGCTGGCCGTCGGCGACGAGGCGCTGGAAGCCGTTGTAGACGCCCTCCATGTGAGCCATGTCGATCGGGCGCTCGCGTTCCGCGGCACGGCTGCGTATCCGTTGGACGGCCACATCCACAGGGCTGTGGACCAGCACGGCCAGGTCCGGTTTGGGCAACATGCCGACCGTCTGACGGAACCAGCTCTCCAGGCGCTGACCGCGAGCCAGGGCGTTGGCGACCGTGGTGTAGATGTAACGGTCGCAGATGACCACCCGGCCGGCCGCCAGCTCGGGCAGTATGTCCGCGCGAGCGTGGTACAGACGGTCACCCAAGGTGACCAGATACAGGGCCCGGTGCAGAGCCGGGTCGTCCCCGCCGCGCTCGGCGAAACCGCGGAAGACATCGGTCGCCCGAGCGCTCGGGGTGGGCTGGAAGGTCGTGAACACCTCGTGGCCGTCGGCCCGCAGTGCGGCCGCCAGGCCGTTGACCAGGGTCGTCTTCCCCGCGCCGTCCGTCCCTTCCACCACCACGAAGAGACCCTGCTCGCCGTGCGACCGCATGGAGTCGAGGAACTGAATCCCGGCACGGCCGGAATCGGGAGCCTCAGGCGGCCTGTGCACGGTCACGCTGCTCTTGGAGACCTCTATTTCGATCAGCGCGGTGACCGCCACGTCGAGCTGTGCGAGCGCGTCCCGACCGCCGTTTCCTGCCTTCTCGACGACGACGGCGATCTCGCTGACCTCCGCGCCGATCTGGCGAACGGCGGACACCAACGACACCAACGTCCCTCCCGTGGAGAGCGTGTCGTCCACGAGGCATACCCGGTCGCCCGGCTCCACACCGTTCACGTAGAGCTCGCCTTGCGTGTACTCGCTGACGAAACCGACGCGGTAACCGGGTACGGCGTACGGGTAGGTCCTGGCTATCGCCAGGGGGATGCCGGTCTCCAGGGACAGGGCCGCTCCGATGACGGCGC
Organism: Streptomyces sp. NPDC051987; assembly: GCF_040680735.1. Classification (NCBI taxonomy): domain Bacteria; kingdom Bacillati; phylum Actinomycetota; class Actinomycetes; order Kitasatosporales; family Streptomycetaceae; genus Streptomyces; species Streptomyces sp. NPDC051987. The sequence continues at coordinate 51,626 of NZ_JBFAXI010000010.1, forward strand.
CTTTCTCCTCCTCGACCAGGATCTTGTCGCATCCGGCCAGATCCAGAGCCGAGCGGAGTCTGTCGACGACGTGGCGCAGCAGCTCGGGACGCAGGGCCGGTATGTGGTCGCACAGTTCGTTGACGGTCGTGAGGTATCGACCGGAGTCGAGCACACCCGCTGCGGCGTAGGCGTCTTCCAGCATGTTGTTGTCAGCCTTCCAGGAGATGACGGATCCGAGCCCGGTCCGGTTTGCCGGCAGGGGTTCGCGGAATGGTGTCGGTCAGTGCCCAGCGGCGGGGAATGGCGAAGCTGCTGAGATGCTCGCGCAGATGGCCGGTGAGTTCCCTGATCGTGGCGCCCGGCGCCGTTTCCACCATGGCAGCCACCGATTCGCCGCGGTCTGGATCGGCGATGCCCACCACGACGGCGTCGATGACCGCGGGATGGTCGAGCAGGCGTTGCTCGACCTCAACGGGGCTGACCTTGGCACCGGCGACGTTGACGAGGAGCTTGGCGCGACCGGTGAGGTGCAGTAGGCCCTGTCGGTCGACGAAGCCGAGGTCGCCGGTGTCCAAGCCGCGTACGGTGCCGTCGTCCACCGCCGGGATCGGCTGACGTCGGCCCCCTGGGCTCAGATAAGTCGTAGGGTTCGCAGGGCGGTTGACGACTATCTTTCCCACCGTCCCCGCAGGCGACGGCCGGCCATCGCCGTCCAGCACCCGGACATCGACTCGTGGAACGGGGGTCCCAACGGACTCGGGGCATGTCGCGGCATGGCGCAGGTTCATGGTGGCGATGCCACCCTCGGACAGGCCGTATTCCTGGCATATGTCCACTCCGGTGGTGCGCAGCCAGAGGTCCGCCCACGAGGGGTGCAGCGGCGTTCCTCCGCACAGCGGGTAGCGCAACCCCGGCAGTCCGGCCTGCCGTACCGCCTCCGTGCCCGCCAGGGCTCGCAGCACGTAGGGGGTGCCCGCGATCGTGCCCGGGCGGTGGCGCAGAGCCAGCATCGCGAGGGCGGCAGGGTCGTAGTGCGGTACGAGGATGCTGGGGGCTCCGGCCAGCAATGCCGCGAATAGCAGTCCCGACGCGAAGCTGTGCGTCACCGGGGTGCCCATCAGCACGGCATGAGCGGTGTCCAACGCGAGAGCGTCGGCCACGGCTGACGCCTCGTCATGGATGTTCGCCGCACTGCGCAGCACACCCCGGGCCTTGCCCGTGGTCCCGGAGGTGAGGTGCACCAGGGCCGTGTCACCGAATTCGCCTCCCTCGTGTTCGGTGGTCTTCTCATCGGGGCCACCGCGTAGTACGCCCGCTGCGCCGAGCTCATCCGCGAGCGCGGTCGCCGCACTCGCGGGCATGGCCTCCGGGATGGCGAGCACTGCGTACCTATTCGCCTGCAAGGCCAGTAGGTCCACCACCCACGCGGTGTCGGCTTGCCGATGCAGGGCGATCAGCTGGGGCTTTCGCCGCGGCCGCTCGGGCAGAGCAGCCCTACGGTCTTCGACGGCACGCACCAAGTCGCCCCAGGAGAGCGTGACTCGGGGGTCGATCAGCGCGGGGGCCGTCGGCGTCCGGCTCGCATGATTCCGTACGTGCTCCCACATCAGCCGGCACCCCGTTCCGCAGGCCGGCGGTAGTGCACCAGGATGGTGGCGCAGTACGGGCCGGTGGTGGCCACAACCGCTTCCTCGGCTTCACCATCCGCGATCCGCCTGATCGCCAGCAGATGGGCATCCAGAGCGGCGACCGCCCCGGCCGCGGGCTCGACCCCGGTCCACTGACCGGCCTCGGCGTCCGGTTCGTCCAGGCCGCTGGCTATCAGCAGCGCCGGACGCTGCCCGCACAGCCTCTTCACCGCTGCGTCCAGTGCCTTGGGGCCGGCGGGCCGAGAAGCGATGGGCAGTCTGATGTGTCCGGCGAGTTCCGCTGAGGTTCCTGCCTGAGGGGCGCCGTGTGTGGGAGGAGCCAGGGCGATCACGGTCGCGGCGGCCGGGAGGGGCGGGGAGTCCGGTGTGACGCGCAGACGGTTCTCTGGAGCCTCGTAGCCGCCGACGAGGATGGCGGGGACCTGGCCGATACGCACGGACCGTGCACCGCTCACCAGGGCCTCGACGGCGCCCGTGGCCCCGAGGTAGGTCTCGGTCCTGCCCCGGATGCCGTGTATGACGGACGTCGCGGACGCGGGAGTGTTGAAGGTGGACAACGCGAAGTCGAGTGGGTCAACCCCTCGGATGCCTCGGGCCCGCAAGGCGGCGTGCATACGGGCGTGGTGGTGCTGCTGGCCGAACTCCGTCCCGATGAGCAGCCCTCCGTTCAGGCAGCCCGAGCGCCACTCCTCAGGGAGCCCTCCGAGCAGAGCACCCACCGATGCGGCCAGCAGCTGGCAGGTGTGGTCGGGACGCGGGGTGGTCAGTTGCCGCCCGGGAAGCGGAGCGGCGCGCTCGTCGAAGGCGGGGTGCCATCCGACGGCTTCCACACCGTCCGCGCGGGCTCGGCCTGCGGCGATGAGGTGGACTGGGACCGTGTCCGGTGCTCGACGAAGATTAGGTGTCCGGCCGATGACGACCGTGCAGTTGGCACCGCCGAACCCCGATGCATGCACCAAGGCGGAGCCGGCCGGGTGGACTCGGCGGCCGCGGGACGGTTGTACCGCTGCGGTCGCCGGGTCCTGGGTCCCGTCACCCAGTACGGGCGGCACCTCGTCCCGGGACAGTCCCTCGACGGCTGCCGCGAGGGTGAACAGCCCCGCGGCGCCCTCGGTGTGGCCGATCGCGCTCTTGACGGCGGTGGCCAGCAGGCCGGACGGGCCGGGCGACAGAACCTCACCCACCGCGCGAGCCTCGGCGAGATCACTTGCCGGGGAGGCGGTGGCATGCGCGTGGAACACACCGATGTCCCCGGGCCGACAGGCGGCGTCGGCGAGCGCCGCGCGCAGGGATCGGGCGATTCCCTCGGCGGCGGGCGTGGTGAGATGGCCGGCGTCCGAACTCGCTCCCCAGCCGGTGACTGCCGCCTGGATGGCCGCGCCGCGCCGAGCGGCGTGTCCGGCGGATTCCAGTACGACGACGGCGGCTCCCTCGGCGAGGACGAAGCCGTCCCTGTCGGCTGCGAACGGTCGGCAGCGCCGCTGGGTGAGCAAGCGCATGGAGCGGAAACCAGCCAGAACTACCTCGGTCACCACATCCACGGCGGCGACCAGCATCAGCTCCGCCTCGCCTTCTCGGATGCGCTCGGTTGCCCAGGCGACCGCTCCCGTGCTGGAGGCACAGGCCGAGGAAAGAACCGCGCACGGTCCGGTGAGCCCCAGTTCCTCGGCGGCCACCACGGCCGGCCACTCCTTGCGCAGCGGACCGTGGCCGCTAGTCGGCTCCTGACCTCCGAAGGCTTGCTCCGGCAGGTGCCACCCGGCGCTGGTCGAGGCAAGTACCAGCCCGCCGCCCTGAATCCGGGCACTGTCGAGACCGGCCCGCGCGATCGCTTCCAGAACCGCGCCGCGCAACAGCCGTACCGGCCGGTCTTCCCTCGGGCCGTCCTGGTCCGGAACCTCGAAGACGCCGGCGACACGCATCGCCGTCGCATCGAACCCCGTTGGCGGGTGCGGCTCGCAGCCGGTGAAGAGACCTTTCCAGAAGTGCTCGACGCCGGAGCCGAGGGGAGAGACACAACCGAGGCCCGTGATGACGACGGTAGGCTCGTCGGTCATTCCGCAGGCTTCCGCAGCGCCGGTTCGATGAGTCTCAGCAGATCCGCGACGGTCTTCGCGGAGCCGACGTCGGCGTCATCGATGTCCAGATCGAAGGCGTCCTCCATGTCCGCGGCGAGCGAGAGGAGTTCGAGCGAATCGATGCCGAGCGCGGTGAGTTCGTCATGTGGCCCGGGTTCCAGCTCGCTCTCCCGAAGTTCGGGGCTGTGGGATCTGAGCAAGGAGATGAGGGTGTCGTGGGCGGGTTTCGCGGTCACGGATGACTCCAGTGCTGTGACTAGTGGAAGTCTGGGTCGAGACGACCCATGTGGCTCAGACCGACCCTCAACTGCTCATCGGGGCCATAGGTGTTGTAGAAGACCTCTTGCTCCGGATCGAAGATCCGGGCATGCGGCAGCACGGAAGGGCCTCGGACGAACAACGTGATGCACGGCTCCGTGTCGCTCTCGTTGATGACCTGGTGCGGCCGGCCGGCCGGCAGCGAGTTCGTCTGTCCTGGGGACAGGTCCTGGTGCAGTTGGACGGCGAGCCGTGCGGTCCTTGCCGCTTCATCGCAGTGCAGGATCTCGAACTGCCGCTCGTGGTAGCCACCGCGGACCATGACGGTGCTGCAGTGCCACTTGTGATAGTGCACCTTCTCGATGGCGCCGCCGTTCTGGCGCTTGGTCTTGAAACGGTGCAGCCGCACCCTGAACGGGCTGTCGTCCTCCATGTGGAGGACGAACTTGTCCATGAGGATCCGCGGGTAGGCCATGTGTGGTGCGAGCCGTCCGAACAACTCGTCGTCCGCGAGAATCGCTTCTGTGCGTTCGTGGATGACCTCCGGAGATGCTGCTGCCCTCAGCAGGATCTCCTCGACGATCGGCGCCTGGCGCTCCATGTAGCGGGGATCAGACCAGTCGACATCCGCTTTGAGCGCGGCGACGAAGGCGCTCCAGTCCATTGTGGTTCTCCAACCGTGGCGAAGGAACGAGTCGCACGCGATGGGACAGAGCCGAGGCGGCACAGAGATGCACGCAAGGAGCCCTTATCGGGCCAAGTAAGCCTCGGCTGGCGGCGACCAGCAGCGGAAACGCTCAAGATCCTTCATACCCAAACATCAACTGTCAATCCCCGATAGTTGATCGCACAGGTTCAAACTTTCTTTACCTATGAAGTGGACCCGAAAGCTTGCCGGTCACCGAGGGTTCACCTAGCGTTGCCCGGCGTTGCCACCAGAAGCGACGCGACAGGCACCGACGTGGCCGGTTTGGCGTCACATCACGAAAATCCAGGCGAACGGGGTCCCTGTGGTTGGTCGGAGCCGGCTGCTCAGCAGCGCGCGTCCAGGCGAGAAGATCTCGATATTCCTCGTCCTGATGGCAGATTCCGTCGTGACCGGCCTCTTCGTCCCGATGTCCCTCCTCTACCTGTCCGCGACTTCGGGCGAGTCCTTGGTGCGGGTCGGAATCCTGTTGAGCGTCGCCGGGGCCATAACGCTGCCGTTTCCGCTGTGGGTTGGCCGACTCGTTGACGGTGTGGGATCCAAACGGGTCGTCCTGGTCGCCCAATTGCTGCAGGCGGCCGGGTTCGCGGGCTATCTCGTGACGACGAGTCCAACCATGCTCTTCATAGCCGCGGTTGTAACCTCGCTGGGGCAACGAGCCTTCTGGTCTTCCATATTCACTCTGGTGAGCTACCTGGCTGACGGTGATTCCGACGCCCGGGCCCGCGAGCGGTGGTTCGGCGTCATAGGTTCGCTGCGAGCAGCCGGCTACGGCGTCGGTGCGCTCACTGCGGGTGTCATCCTGTCCATGAAGTCGAACCTCGCCTCGCGAGGCGCTATCGGGGCGGATGTCCTGCTGCTCCTAGTGGCCGCCGTACTGGTCGGGGCAGGCGTTCCCGGAAGGGCCGCTCCCAGCGCGGGCCGCGACCGGGAACACCAAGAGCGCGGATACCGAGTACTGTGGGCCGATCGTCCTTACCTGGGGCTTGTGGCACTGAACACGGCGTTCGCTCTCTGCAACGTGATGCTCGGCATCGCGTTCCCACCGTTCGTCACGCACCGGCTTCCCTCGATGATCTGGGCGATCGGCCCACTACTGGCGGCCAACACGATAGTCCAGGCAATATTCCAGCCCGTGGTCGTCCGCTTGATCCGCCCGCTGTCGAGAGACAGGTCACTCTGCCTTGCCGGCGCCCTTTGGGCCTCTTGGGCCTGCTTGACAATCGCCCCAGAATGGGCACCGAGGGTTATTTGGCTACCCTGTCTCACAATCGCCATCCTGTGTTACTCCGCAGCCCAATTGGTGCACTCTCCGGTATCCAACGCACTTGCCGCAGATGCCGCACCTGCCGACGTGCGAGGTCGTTATCTTGCGATCTTTCAGACCTCCTTCGCTGTTGCCACAGTCGTCGCACCGATCATGTTTTCGATTCTCTTCGAAAAGTCGAGCTACGCTCCATGGACCACCCTCACACTCCTCGGCCTCCTCACGATTCCGGCGACTTTGTTCCTTGCCTCGCGTCTGCCTAAGTCCGCCCTATTGGGAGGAGTTGCGTCCGTATGATCAAAGCTACCTATGAGAAGCCGCCTGCGGCCGAGGGAGACAAAGCATGTCCGCCGGACCCGGATGACATCTACCTCGGTGGCCTCGTGATGGGTTATCGATGGCCAGGCTTCTTCTATGCGGCCGACGAGAATCATGAGGCGGTAGGTTTCGCCGGCTATCCCCTGGGAGGGATACGGATGATGGACGTCCTTTTCGGTCCGGTAGAGAAACTCTGTAAGGGCCAGACGGCCATCAACGGTTGACCGCAGGCAACATCGAGCGGGAAGCGGGTAGGTATGAGCAGCGTTACCGAAAAGGTGCAATTCTCGTTGGTTGCCGTGGGTGCTGGACTGGTATCAGCCACCCACCCCAATGCACAAGAATACGGCCGTCGACTTATTCAACAATGCGACATCGACTTGATTGCGCACCGGATGGGCGAGTTCACCCAGTTCCTCAAGGTGAAGAAGTGTCTAGCCTTCATGCCCGGCGTACGAGAATACTTCGACGGCTACCAGTTTGACGAAATGTGGCAACTGTGCAAAGTGCTCGATATTGTCACGGGCACGCGACTCGAAATCCTACTCCCGGCATTCACGGCACTTCGGCGTGCGGGAATGGAGGTTATGCCCATCAAGGGATTTGACATGATCTATGCATTCCCCAACGCGAGCGGTAAGAGGTTCGTAGTCGACGCCGATCCGCTGGTCCCTCCCGGCGACGTCCAGAAGGCACACGACATACTCGTCGAGGCCGGCTTCCGGCAGGGGGCGATAGACAGGTCCCGGCTCAACGCTGCAGGCACAGGCCCTGAGCTCACACCGCTGGAGGACCGAGACCTCAAGTGGATGCTACAGAACCACCATCAGGCACATCCGTACTTCAAGTTCTTCTCCCCCGAGTTGTCGTGCGAACAGGTGGATCTCCTGACCCGGCATACTCCGGCGACTGTCATCGACGGAAAGCCCTACGCCGCGGCGGCGGTCGACCTGCACTTTTCGATCGCGTCCGGATTCGAAGAAGAGGACCAGTGGCCCTCACGCCGTACAGTCACGCTGCCGGATGGACTCGAATACCCCGCACTCGATCCGGAAGTCTACCTGTGCTTGTATCTCGGCAGGGCCTACAGCGTGACGCAAGCATTCAATGACCCGCCTTTGCAGACCATCGCGGACGCCACGAGAGTCGTGGCGGCCAGCGAAGTCGACTGGTCGCGGTTCGCCAGCCTAGTGGAGAAGTACCGGCTCTACGCCCCTGCCTACTATGGGCTGCAGCAACTGTCGGCGATTCTTGAGGATCCCCGCTGTGTGCCCGACGAGCAGGTCGCCTATTTTTATGACCTTCTTCAGGCGCATCCCGACTACGACTTGGGTGATTTCAGTGCCCGATTTCTCTCAACCGTCAACTGTACGCCGTTCGACGAGGTCTTCCGGCCCCAAGGCGCAGGGCTTCGGCGTTGAATGAGGTCCGGTTCCTGATCACCAGAGCGCCAGAAGGACAGGCGGGCATCGTGCGTCGCGGACGTTGCAGCGCAGGCCGACCGCAACGTTCGTGACGCCGTTGCCAGCCGCACCGTTCCGACGGCCAGAAGTGCGGTGTCGGCGGCCGGACCCGTGTGAAGTTGTTCCGCAGATAACGCCCTTATCCGTGGCAACGCTGATCACGGCCTGCGGCGACTTCCGTGGGGCCGTGCGTGAAGCGACCCTGTTGACTGTGGCAAGGGGAGGGACTGTGCGTGCGGTTGTGCAGCCGCCCGCCGGGAAGGCGTTGACCGTCCGCACGGCGGCCGATGGCTTCCTCGATTCGCTCGGTAACGCGAACACCCGCCGGTCGTACTGCATCGGGGGCGGCAAGACCGCCGAACGGCTCGGCGAGTCCCGCCCGCTCGCCACCATCGCGGACGACGATATCGGCGGCGCCCTCGAACAGCCGTGGGGCGAAGCGGCGGCCAACACCTGGAACACCCACCGGGCGGCGGTGCTGTCGTGGCTGGGCTGTCGTGGCTGGGCTGGTGTGCCGAGCGCGGATATGACGGCCCGGCGGTGCCGGCGTGGGTGAAGCGGAGGCCGCCATCGGACTCGGACACCCCGGCTCGGTCGAAGATGGCCATCGATCGGCAGATCGCCCGCCGTGACGTGCGCCTGGGGGAGAAGACTCGTGGCGGAGCTCTACAAGACGGTCGCGCGGTCGGAGGAGATCCTCGGCGTCAAGGACCTGGCCGGGCGCTGGGCCCCAGTGAAGGCGAAGGGGGCCCAATATTGTACCCGGCGCTAGGGGTGCCCCGCGCGAGGAGTTCGTGCTGGAGACCGTGTACTGGGACGCCGGCACCGCCCGTCTGCTGCCCCGGCTGACCAGGGGTCGTACGCGCGTTCCGGTGTTCGTCACGCACCGTCGGTCGGGGCAGGGGAAGGTGGCCACCCGCGTGACGTCTGCCCCGACACCGGTCTCGTGCGGCGGTCGTACGGGCAGGCCCGCACGCTGCTGGACGCGCACACGGCTGTCGGCGGGGTGCCGGGAACGGGCGGGGACCTGCACGAATACCAGCACTCGGGTCTCACCCACCTCAGGGAGACCGGTGCCAGCCCGCCGATGCTCATGGCCAATTCGCGGTACAGGAAGCCGGAGAACGTGCGGCGCTACTTCCACCCGTCGGCGGAGGCGATCGCCGAGGTCACCAGTCTGCTGGCGCTTGGGGACAACAGCCGCTGAGTCCGGCCGCGGACAGCCGTGCCTCCTGGCCAGCCGGCCCTTGACGGTGCTCGCAGGGCGCTCAGGCGGTCTGCGCGCGTGGTGAGGGCGGGGTGGCAGCCAGTTCCTCGGCCTGTTCGCCGGTGACCAGGAAGACCACGCGGCGGGCGACAGAGACGGCGTGGTCGGCGAAGCGTTCGTAGTAACGGCCCAGCAGGGTGGCGTCGACCGCGGTCTCCACGCCGTGATGCCAGCGGTCGTCCATGAGGTGCTGGAATATCGAGCGGTGCAGTTCGTCGATCCGGTCGTCGTCCTGCTCCATCTGAAGCGCGGCCTCCAGGTCGTGGGTGACCAGGACGTCGGCGGCCTGGGCCATCAGCCGCTGGGCGAGCTGGCTCATCTCCAGAATGGTGCGGCGCAGGTCCTGCGGCACGGCCTGGCCGGGGTAGCGCAGCCGGGCCAGCTTGGCCACGTGCTGGGCCAGGACCGCGCAGCGTTCCAGGTCAGCGCTCATGCGCAGGGAGGTGACCACCACCCGCAGGTCGGTGGCGACCGGCTGCTGGCGTGCCAGGACCGCGACCGCCCGGTCGTCCAGATCGCGTTGCAGGTCCTCGACCTTGCTGTGGGCGGAGATCACGCTTTCGGCGAGCTGAAGATCGGTGTCCAGCAGTGCGCTGGTGGCCCGGCCCAGGGCCGAACCGACCCGGTTCGCCATGTCCACCAGGCCCTCGCCGATCGAGGCCAGCTCCTCGTGGTACGCCTCGCGCATACGAGCCCCATTCCCCTCGGTCTGCCCCCGTCCGCGTCTCTGCCAGAATCCCACACCCGGCGTGAGCAGGGACATCGGCCGCCACCGCGCGAGGGGACCGTAAGGGCTTCGGCCGGCGCGCCGATTGGCCGGGAGCGGCCGGGGCCCGCTGGGGCGGGCGTAGGCTCGAAACGCGGAGGTCACTGGAACAGTGATGTGGTCCGGGCCTTCGCCCCTGAGCCCGGCCGGCTACGCGCGGGCCGGGCTCGTCTGAGGTCACGGGCCGGTGCTGCGCATTCCTCGTCGGTGGCGTCCACCTCGCGCAGCGGGCGCGGGCCCCCGAGCAGATCGGGAAGCTGGAAGGAGTGGTAGGTGGCCAGCCGCAGATACGTCTGGTCGACCTTAAGGCTCCAGGACAAGCCCCTCCATGCGTGAGCGATGCGTGAGCGGACTGCCCATCAGAGGACGTCATGAGCGGGACCGAGCAGGAATCCGCGCCGCACTGATCAGGTAAAACAGCACCGCGCAGCAGCGTCGAGCACCCCCCGGCAAGGATCCAATCCCACTCCTAAAGCGGGTGTCGCAGGTTCGAATCCTGCCGGGGGCACCAGGCAAAAGGCCCCGGACCGATCATGGTCCGGGGCCTTTGACATCCAGCTTTGACATCAACGAGCAGGGGGCATCGTGAATTCGCAGGTCACGGGTCTGGTGTGAGTGACGACTCGGGTACTCATGCTGGTCGGTGGCCGATGACCATGGTGTAGATCATCGGGCGGTCCGGCTCCGGCGGGTTACCGGGTTCGGCTGCGCCCGTGACCGGCTCCCGCCTACGGTCCGTCAGCAGGTCGGCACGCCACGAGACCGTGGGAGGTTGCGGGGATGCAAGAGCGGCAGTGGATCACCGCTCGCCGGAGCGAACTGGACGCCCTCGCCGAGCAGTTGACCAAGCAGCTTCAGGAAGTCCAGGTCGAGCGGGACGAAGTGGCGATCGCGGAGCGGGTGTTGAACCGGCTGGCCGAGCAGGTCCAGGCCGACGCCGAGGCTGTCGCTCCGGTAGCAGCGCAGGTGGCCGGGCGGGCGGTCCTGCCCATCCCTCACCGCAGCGACGCGGCCGACAAGAGCGCGCTGCCCGGCGACTACCGCAAGATCCTGGCGATCGTACGGGAGGCCGACGGCCCGGTGCAGGTCAGGGCAGTCGGCGAGCGCCTGGGCCTGGACGCCTCGGTGCGCGGCAAGCTGGAACCTTTGCGGGCGAAAATGACCAAGCTCGCCGACCGCGGCTGGCTGCACAAGCGACCCGATGGGCGGTTCACCGCACGTCCGTGACAGCGCGGACGGGCCGTAACTGACGGGCCCCCGGCGGCAGTTGAGTTTGGTGTGAAGAAAAACAACAGTTCCGTCGAGGGCCCTGACGGCCTTGTCTGCACCGCCCGCCTGCCGCTGTCGAGCGCCACCCTGAACTATCTCGCCGGCCTGATACGCGGCCACCTGAAAAAGATCGGCTCGCGGTGGCGGGCCCTGCCCTCGGGAAAAATCGCGGGGATCGTGCTGGCGGTCCTGCGCTGTGACCAGCGGCCCGGCGACCTGGCCGGCGGGAACAGGGTGCACCGCACCACCGTCACCCGCTGGGTGCGGGAAGTCGTCGGATTGCTGGCTGCCCGCGCCCCGCGTCTAGACCGCGCGCTGAGGAAGATCGCCCGAAAGGGTGGCGGAGTGGTGCTGCTGGACGGCTCACTGATACGCACCCGCCGTCGCACCGGGACCGAGAACCGGAAGAACTATTCGGGCAAGCACAAATGCCACGGCCTGCTCGTAATCGCTCTCACCGACGACCGCGGCCGACTGGTATGGGTCTCCGCGGCGCGGCCCGGACGGTGCTCGGAGATCACCGCCTGCCGCCACGACAAACTCACCACTCACCTGCGGGCGGCCGGTCTCGGCGCCATCGCCGGCCTGGGGTTCGTCGGACTCGACGATGCCGGTCCGGACGCCGACCCGGCGGTGATCACCGGCTACAAGGCCGCCCGCAACCGGCCCCTGACCCGAGGGCAGAAACTGTCCAACAAGGCGCTCGCCGCTGTCCGGGCGCCGGTCGAGCACGGCTTCGCCCATCTCAAGAACTGGCGCCGTCCTCGGCAAGGTCCGCACGGATCGGAGGTGGGCGACCGCGCTGGTGCGGGCCCTGCCGGTGCTGACGAACCGGGAAGTCGCCCGCTGACGGATGATCTTGACGGTGGACTACCGCCCCGGACCTACCCGAGCCTCCATACACCTACGCACACCAGACCATCTGACGTGCAGCTTTCACGATGCACCCTGCTCAGTGGGGCTCGGAGTCTGCGATGCCGGGAGCAGGCAGCGCAGCAGGGACTCCTCCAGCTCGATCAGGATGGCTTCGCTCCTGGCTACGGGGCCCGGGAGGGTGCGCCACAGGACGAGCTGGCCGTGCAGGGCGGTCCACAGGTGGATACCCAAGTTCCGCGCCTCCGTCCGACGGCCGGGGGCTGCTTCGGCGAGGTAGGCGTCAGCCGTATCGGTCCACGCCTGGAGCACGGTTTGGACGGGGTGGTCGGTGTAGAGCCGACGCTCGGGCTCGTACTCCAGGCTGAACATCAGGCGGTAGCGGCGGGGCTTGTCGATGGCGAACCTGCGGTAGGCCTTGAGGGTGGCCCGCACGCGCCCCAACGGGCTCGCGCCTGCCGCGGCGGCCGACTCGCCGGCCTCGCTCATCACGACGGCCAGTGTGCGGTAGGTGGCGTCGAGGACGGTGGAGACCAGGTCGGCCTTGTCCTTGAAGTGCCGGTAGACGCTGGGCGCGGAAATGCCGACCTCGCGGGCGACCCCGCGCAGGGAGAGCGCGTCCTCGCGCCCCGTCTCCTCCAGGATGCGGGTCGCCGCATCGAGGATCTCCTGCCGCAGCCGCTCGCCTTCGCCCCGCGCGTTGGGTACCCGCTCGACCTGCGACTTCATGGCCTTCTCCTCGCTTCCCGCAGCAGCCTACCGACCCTTGATACCTCCTGTCGCCGGCGGTCGGCGCTTCGTCGGGTCCGGCATCCGGGCTTCCCATTCCTCGGTTAACGCTGTTAGTCTAACAATCCTTCGACTAACGGCGTTAATCGATACTGGAAAGGCACAGTCATGACCTCGTCCCCGACCCTCCCCGCGTTTACGCTCACCCGCCCGCAGGCCACGCCCCTGGACCCCCCGCCACTGTATGCGCAGCTACGTGAGGAACAGCCCATCACCCGTGTCTCCCTGTGGGAGGGACGGCTCACTCCGTGGCTGGTGACCCGCTGGGAGGACGCCCGGGCGGTACTGGGCAGCCCGGCGTTCAGCTCCGACCCGACGCACCCCGGCGCACCCACCTTCAGGGAAGGCCAGCCGAAGAACCCGCGCGGCTTCTTCGCGGGCTACGATGACCCCGTCCACGCGGCGATGCGGCGCACCCTGACCCGGGAGTTCATGGTCAAGCGCATCAACGAGCTGCGCCCGGCCATCGCCCGCCTGACCGACGAGCTCCTCACCGGCCTGACCGAGCTGAGCGGTCCCGCCGACTTCGTGGAGCACTTCGCGCTGCCGCTGCCGTCCCTGGTGATCTGCGAGCTGCTGGGTGTGCCCTACGAGGACCATCCGTTCTTCCAGGAGCAGGCGAAGGCCATCGTCGATCTGAACGTCTCGGCAGAGGAATCCGCCCGGGCGATCGCCAACCTCGGCGAGTATCTGCTGGGGCTCGTGCGGACCAAGCGCACCACGCCCGGGAACGACGTGGTCACCCGCCTCGCCGCCCAGGTGGACAAGGGCGTGATCACCGACCAGGACGCCGCCCACCTGAGCGCTTTCCTGCTGTTCGCCGGCCATGAGACGACGGCCAACATGATCGCGCTGAGCACCATCACCCTCCTCAACCACCCCGACCGGATACCGCACATCCTCGGCGGACCGGACCAGGTCGCGAGCGCGGTGGAGGAACTCCTGCGCTACCTGTCCATCGTGCACGGCGGACTGCGCCGCACCGCCATCGAGGACGTCACCATCGGCGGCGTGACCCTGCACGCGGGCGAGGGCGTGATCGTTCCCGTCCATGTCGCCAACCGCGACCCGGAGTTCTTCTCGAACCCCGACGACCTGGACTTGGAGCGTGCCAACGTCCGCCAGCACCTGGCCTTCGGCTACGGCATCCACCAGTGCCTGGGCCAGCCGCTGGCCCGCGCCGAACTCCAGATCATCCTGCCCGAGGTCTTCCGCCGGCTTCCCGATCTGAAGATCGCCGTACCGATGGAGGAGGTCGCCTTCAAGCAGGCCACCGCCGTGTACGGCGTCCGCGAGCTGCCCGTCACGTGGTGACCGCAACCACCTGATCCCCCCACCACCAAGAGCAGGGAAGAAACGTCATGCACAACGTCATGCGGGTAGAAGTCGACGTCCCCAAGTGCGTCGCCTCGGGCCAGTGCGTACTGCTCGCCCCCGACGTCTTCGACCAGCGCGACGAGGACGGCATGGTCGTCCTCCTCGACGAGACTCCGCCGGCCGAACTCCACGACGCCGTCCGCGAATCCGCCACCGTCTGCCCCGCGGCCGCCATCCGCCTGGAGGAGTCGTGAGCGTGCCCCCGACCGGCCGCGTGGTCGTCGTCGGCGCCTCCGCCGCCGGCCTCGCCGCCGCCGAAACCCTCCGCCGGGAGGGCCACATCGGCCCCCTCACCCTCATGGGTGACGAACCCGCCGCCCCCTACGACCGCCCGCCCCTGTCCAAGGAGATCCTCTCCGGCGCCTGGAGCCCCGACCGGCTGCCGCTGCGCACCCCTGCCGACCTCGACGCCCTTGACCTGGACGTCCGCTACGGCCACGAGGCCATCGGGGCGGACGTCGCGGCCCGGACAGTGCTGCTGTCCGACGGCTCCGAAGTGTCGTACGACGGGCTGGTCGTGGCCACCGGAGTCCGCCCCCGGCGTCTGCCCGGCACACCGGCCCACGTCCTGCGCACCCTGGACGACGCCCTCGCCCTCAAGGACCGCCTCGGCCCTGGCCGCACCCTGGCCGTCGTCGGCGCCGGATTCCTCGGCGTCGAAGCCGCCGCCGTGGCAGCCGGCCTGGGCACCCACGTGACCCTCCTGGAACCCGCGCCCGTCCCGCTGGCCCACGCGGTCGGCGAGGACGTCGGCCGCATGCTCGCCCAGGCCCACCTGGACCATGGCGTGGACCTGCGCACCGCGACCAGGGTCGGCGAGATCGTCCCCGGCGGCGTACGCCTCGACGACGGCAGCACGGTGCAGGCCGACACGGTGCTGGTGGCCGTCGGCTCCCGGCCCAACACCGAGTGGCTGACCGGCAGCGGGTTACGCCTGGACGACGGGCTCGTCTGCGACGCGTACTGTGCCGCCGCGCCCGGGGTGTACGGCGCGGGTGACGTGGCCCGCTGGGACAACCCGCTCTTCGACACGTCGATGCGGATCGAGCACCGCTCGAACGCCGCCGAGCAGGGCATGGCCGCCGCCCGCAACCTCCTGGGCGCCCAGCGTCCCTTCGCGCCCGTCCCCTACTTCTGGTCCGACCAGTACGACATGAAGATCCGCGCCTACGGCTACCTGCGCGGCCACGACGAGATGCGGATCGCCGAAGGCAGCCTGGAGCAACGGAAGTTCACCGCTGTCTACCGCACCGGTGACCACCTCGCCGGTGTCCTGACCATCGGCATGCCACCCAAGAGCATCAGGCCCTGGCAACAGGCCCTCGCCGCCCGCACGCCCTGGCGGCAGGCCGTGTCCCTCCTGGAGGGAGCGGCAGCATGAGCAGCCCCACCGCATCACAAGGGCGCGGCGTCGTCGTCACCGCCGCCGGGTAGGGGATCGGACGCGCCACGGCGCTGCGGTTCGCGCAGCTCGGCGACAAGGTCCACGTCGCCGAGCTCAACGCCGACGGCGCCGAGGCGGTCGTCAAGGAGATCGGAGCGGGCGGCGGCACCGCCCGCGCGGTCGTTCGGCAGGGCTTTCGTGACATTCCGGGCTTTATGGACCCAGTACCGCTGGTGCCGGGCGGCCGGGAACACAGTGCCACCGCGGGCGCCGGCTGAGGGCCGCGGTGTGCGAGCGCTTCACCGGTCGTCGCGGGTCAGGCCAGACCGAACCAACCGAGCACTGTCTGGACCAGCAGGATGGTGGACATGCCGGCGACGCCCATTACCACGGAAGCGCGGTCAGGCGGAGGCTGAACTGCTCGCGGATCAGGGCGCCCAGGCCCTTGCCGGTGTGCGAGCCGAGGCGGACGGCCATCTAGTCTAGAGGGCACCGCCACAGTCCTGACCGCTCCACCGACCGGCGCTGGCCATCGGTACCGCGTCGTGAACAGGAGCACCGTGACCACCCTCAGCATGGCCGCTGCCTTCCGTGCCGTCCAAGCCGCCGAGGCCCCGGCCACGCCGCCTTCGGTGATGCTCGGCGTTGACACCCACAAGGACGTGCACGTCGCCGCCGTCCTCGACCACCTTGGTGGGCTGCTGGGCACCGGGGAGTTCCCGGCCACCCTGGCCGGCTATCGCCAACTTCTCGACTGGGTACGCCAGCGCGGGAGCGTATTGCGGGCCGGAGTGGAGGGCACCGGCTCCTACGGCGCTGGCCTCTCCCGCTACCTTGCGACCGAGCGGGTGGCGGTGGTGGAAGTCAACCAGCCCGACCGATCCGCCCGGCGCCGACGCAGCAAGACCGACGCCGTCGACGCCGAGGCTGCCGCCCGGGCCGCACTGTCGGGCATCGCCCGGGCGCTGCCGAAGAGCGGCGACGGGCAGGTGGAAGCGTTGCGCATGCTCCGGTTGGCGAGGAACTCCGCGGTCAAGGCGCGCACCCAAGCGCTCAACCAGCTCAAGGCAGTGCTGGTCAACGGTCCATCTGCGCTGCGCGAGGAGCTGGAGCCGCTCTCGACTTGGCTCCTGGTCCGCCGTTGCGCGGAGCTGGTCGACCCCCGCGGTGACGATCCGGCCGCCGACACGGCGGTCTTCACGCTCCGGCTGCTCGCACAGCGCGTCTTGCGACTTCGGCAGGACGTTACCGAGCTCGGACGGCGAATGACCGCAGCGGTCAAGGCCACCGCGCCCAGTCTGCTGGAGCGGTTCGGGACCGGGCCGGACAGCGCGGCGGCCCTGCTGATCGCCGCCGGTGACAACCCTGAGCGGCTGGGCAGTGAGGCATCCTTCGCCGCGCTGTGCGGCGTCAGTCCTGTCGAGCAGTCCTCGGGCAAGAGCCAGCGCCGCCGGCTCAACCGGGGCGGGGACCGGCAGGCCAACGCCGCGTTGCACCGCATCGTGGTCACTCGCATGCGCCAGGACGAACGCACCCGCGGCTACCTGGAACGCCGCACCGCCGAGGGCAAGGGGAAGCTCGAGGTAATGCGCTGCTTGAAGCGCTATGTAGCCCGCGAGATTTACGCCCTGATACGCGCCGACATGGTGACGTGCGACCGACAGCCTGATGATCCAGCGACTCTCACGACCGCAGCTTGACGAACATAGGGGCATCAAGCACAAGTGTCATGGCCTGCTGGTGATCGCGCTCACCGACGACATGGGACGCCTGCTGTGGGTCTCGGCGGCCCGGCCCGGACGATCCTCGGAGATCGCCGCCTGCCGCCACGACTAGCTCACCGCGAAACTGCGGGCGGCCGGGCTCGGCGCCATCGCCGACCTGGGCTTCGTCGGCCTCGACGACAGCGGCCCGGACGCCGACCCGACGGTGATCACCGGCTACAAGGCCGCCCGCAACCGGCCCCTGACCCGAGGACAGAAGCTGTCCAACAAGGCGCTGGCCGCCGTCCGGGCGCCGGTCGAGCACGGCTTCGCCCATCTCAAGAACTGGCGGGTCCTCGGCAAGGTCCGCACCGACCCGAAGTGGGCGACCGCCCTGGTCAGGGCCCTGCTGGTCCTGACGAACCACGAAGTCTCCCGATGACCGACGATCTTCACCAAAGTCATCCACCCGCGACCAGCCCGAGCATCGAGAACCCCACGCACGCCAGACCCGTGACCTGCAACTTCACGATGCACACTGCTCAGTTAGGGTGCGCCCCATGACCAACATCGCTCCGGCCTGTCCAGAGTGCCACCAGCCTACGAAGTCTGGCGGCCTGGTGCTCTCCAAGCGAGAGGACGACGGCCGGCGGACCTGCCGGGCGTTGTGGCGGTGCGCGGCCCGGCACACGTGGTGGCAGTGGGCGGACCGGCCGGACGATCCGTTGGAGGTCTGCCCAGTTCCGGAGCTGTTTCGGTGACATCCAACGCTGACATCAACGAGGCCGGACGGCGGCATACAGCAGCACCCCTGGACGACCGTCGGACCAGCCGTCGACGGCCCCAGAGGCGGGCGTAGATCGAACTCCTAAAGCGGGTGTCGCAGGTTCGAATCCTGCCGGGGGCACCAGTCCTGACCAGGCACGATGTACCAAAAGGCCCCTCGGAAGTGATCTCCGAGGGGCCTTTTGGCCTTGCCTGGGAACGAATGGGAACGGGCCGTCAGGCAACGACCTGCGCGGGCCCGCTGTTCGGATGCCGACCGACGGGAAGGGGGCGTGAGCGAGATCAGCGTGCCGGACGGGTGGCGGACAGTACGCTGAATCCAGCGGGATCGGGCCCGCAGCACAGTGTCCGGGAGGTGCTTCATGACGGCCGAGATGGTGGCTCCGGCGTGGATGCATGAGCAGATCACGGCGGACGAGTACGAGTCCTGGTCCGAGGAGCAGTGCGCCGGTATCGAGATCGTGGACGGGATGGTCGTCGTGAGTCCGCGCGCGTCCAAGCGGCACAACCGACTGGCCCGGATTCTGGCGAACGCCCTGGATGTCGCCGCGGGCCCGGAGTGGAACGCCGACACGGACTTCGACGTCCGGCTTCAGGACGTCCCGCTCACCAATCGCCGCCCGGACGTCGTTGTGTACCGCGCGGATACGATCGACATCACCCCCACCCGCCCTGAGCACGTACTGCTGGTCGCGGAGGCGGTGTCGCCAGGCTCGGAGACCACCGACCGGATCGTGAAGGTCGACCAGTATGCCAGGGCAGGCATCGGCTTCTACTGGCGGATCGAGCAGGCCGCGACAGGCGTCCCTCTCGTGTACACCTACGTTCTCGACCCCGCGACGAAGACCTACCGGGAGGGAGACGTGTTCACCGGCGTCCTCAAGGTAGTGGCCCCGTTCCCGGTTGAGATCGACCTCGGGCAGGTCTGACCAGGCGCTGCCCAGCAGTCGGCAGCGCGTGAGCGATGCGTGAGCGGACAGTCCGGTACACGGCGGCATGAGTCGGATCAGGTGGCTCGCCGTGCGGTTCGCACCAGGGGAAACAAATCCTGCCGGGGGCACCATGCACTATGCCGCCGACCTGGGGGTTCTCCCCAGGTCAGCGTTGCGTTCGGCCTTGGAACTCCTTGTCCTGGGCTGCGTGAGCGGGCGGGAAGTTGGTCTCCCGAATACGCCCATCAGATCAGCGCCATCCGGCAGGGGCTCCGGGCCGGGCTTCTCCGCACCGCTGGGGTGCGGCTTCGCTTCGAAGGCAGTGCTCGCACACCTCTGGGCTGTGGGCGAATCCTCCAGAGAGCAAGCCTCGACACACAGAACATGGCATACTCGAAGTATGGCAACCCGAAAGATCACCATCACAGTGCCGGAAGAGCTGGTGGAGTCGATCAAGGAGCGGGTCGACGCGCGCGGGGTGTCCGGCTACATCGCGGCCGCCGCCGCTCATCAGGACGCCATGGACCGACTGCGCGAGTTGGCCGAACGCCTTGAAGAAGAGCACGGCGCCGTGACGGACGACGAGCAGCAAGCGGCACTGGACCGCATCGCCGCCATCGACGGCTGGCATGACGAGCACCCATCGCATTCGGACGAGGCTGCGTGAGCCGCACCGCCCAGGCGAAGCTACACCGGCCGCGACAGCGCGTCTTCGTATTCGACTCCGAGGCTCTCTCCAAGACGGTCCGGGGCGATCGGGAGATGGCTGCGCTGATCAAGACAGCTCCGCGGCTCGACATCCCGATCGTCACCTCGGCGCTCACGACCTTGGAGGCATGGAACCCTCGCGAAACGTCGAGACAGGCACTATGGAACTGGACGTTGTCCCGGATCCGTATCGTGCACACTGACGACCAAGTAATCGCCATGGCGCGTGACATGCTGCAGGCAGCCGGCCTGCATGGGCACAAGTACGCCATCGACGCCATCCTGGCCGCTGTGGCCGGGCGGGAAGCAGCGCGGGGAGCCGAGGCAACCGTCTTCACGTCCGACACCGACGACATGACTCGACTCCTCTCGGGACACTCCGTGCGAGTCGAAAAGGTCTGACGGAACGCCGCCGCACGCACCTCGCTCCGACTACTCGCCGGTCCCGCGAGCGACCCAGCTCCTCAAGCGGGTGTCGCAGGTTCGCCTCCCGCCGGGGTCACCGCTCTGACCAGCTCGTTCACTCCGTGCGGGTCCACGCGGGGGGGGCCGCCCGCTCACGCAGGCGGCTCCGCGTTGTTGACGGAGACGGTCAGATACGGGTCGATCTGCAGCCAGAAAGCACCACCGTCCCGTTGGACCGCTCCGTCGTATCCCATACCGCGCAGCCGCTCCCGCGCCACCCGGACGTCGGTAACCGCAACGCGGAGTTGGGCTCCCGGAACGTCCGTGACCCTTTCCTTGCGGTGCGACTGCCTATCGACCAGGTTCTCGTCGGAGACCCAGTCGGTGCCGCGACGCGACACAGTCGCCCCAAGGGCTGTGAGGGCATCGTTCACGCGGCCGATGTCGGCGACGGGATGCTCCGTCCCGGCACCGGACGACGGGACTTGACCTCGCGGCAGAGGACCTGGCTGAGGGGCACGTACGCCGCATGCGAGGCAGCCGAGCGGCCTGGGACGAGCGGGTGGCCCTCCGCCTCTCGTAGCCTCTCGTAGCCGTCACGGTGTCATGAACGGCGGGCTGAGCTGATGGGCGAGGGCGGTCTGGTGGTCTGGTGGTCTGGTGGTCTGGTGGAGCATCCGGCCGACGAGGCCGGTGCCGGGGGCTCCGCCGAGCCCCCGGCACCGGCACTGCTTCCTGCGCGTTACTGCCGGGTCCATTTCTGGTTGGTGCCGCCGTTGCAGGTCCACAGCTCGACGAGGGCTCCGTTCGCGGTGGAGCCTCCGGTGACGTCCAGGCACAGCCCGGACTGGACGCCGGTGACGGTGCCGTCGCTGTTGAGGTTCCACTGCTGGTTGATACCGCCGGTGCAGTCCCAGATGACGACCTTGGTACCCGGGGAGGTCCCGAAGCCGTAGGCGTCCAGGCACTTGTTCCCGTAGACCCGCAGCTCCTTGGCGGAGGTCGCGGTCCACTGCTGGTTGGTGCCGCCGTTGCAGTCCCAGATCTCGGTCTGCACGCCGTTGGTGGTGCTCGCGCCGGGCACGTCCAGGCAGCGGCTGGAGCCGGCGCCGCGCAGTACGTTGCCGCTACCGGTTCCGCCTCCGGGGTTGGTGCCTGTGCCCCAGCCCCACTGGAGACGGTCGAGGCCGGACTGGTTGGTGACGGTCGTGGACAGGTTGGTGCCGCTGCCGTTCAGGGAGGTGATGGCGCAGGAGGCGTTGTCGCAGGGCCCGGGGCCCTGGGTCTGGGCGGCTTCCTTGACGCCGGTCCACAGGACGGAACCGATGCCGAGGCTGCGTACGGTGTCGGTGATGGCGTAGAGGTAGGAGATGTTGTTGATGCCGTCCTTGGGGCCGTTGTAGTCGACGCCGGTGTTCATCGGGACGCCGAACTCGGTCAGCACGGCGCGGTCGGCATAGCCGCACAGGTTGTTGGTGAACTCCTTGACCCAGTCGGCCTCGGTGGTGTGGGAGGTGCCGAACATGCTGTAGATGTGGATGGACAGCAGGGTGTTGGACAGCCGCGAGTCGGCGCCGACAGCGCACAGGTTCCCGTCGGACCACAGGCCGGGGACGATCACGTGGTCACGGGGGAGGCTGGGGTAGTGCGCCAGCCAGTCGGCCTCGAAGTTGGTGAGGTCGGTGGCGTTGTAACCGTACGGCTCGTTCATGATGTCGAAGTAGAAGTTGCTCTTCGCTCCGTACTTGTTGATCATTGTGTCCCACATCGTGTAGAACGACGCGGTGTCACTGACCTTCCCGTTCTGCAGCCATGGCGCGACGATGACCTTCATGCCCAGCGCGGTGGCGGCGTCCAGCGCCGCGGTGTAGCTGCCCCACCAGGCTCCCGAAGTGGTCGCCGCGTTGAATCCCATGCGGACGGTGTTGGCCCCCAGGTTCTGGAACCCCTTGAGGATGGCCGTGGACTTCGTGTAGGTGGTGCCGTAGTCGTCCGAGGTCGACAGGCCGACGGGGATGTTCGGGCCGGTGATGAAGTTGTCGTTGGGATCCGCCCAGTTCACTCCGTGGAACTGGCTGGTGGCCGACGCCGCCGGGGCGGTCCGCGCCGAGGTGGCGGCCCGGGCGGTGCCGCCGGTCAGCAGTCCCAGCAGCGCCAGGGCCGAGGCCGCCGAGACGGCTATCAGGCGCCGGGCCGTCAGGAGGCGGCCACGACCGGGGCCCGGCCCTCTTTCCGGGCCGGTGGCAGCGTTTGCCCGCCCATGGGGCGCTGGATGTTCCCGGTGGCGAAGCAGGCGCGTCGTCGCGATGTTCACGAAGTCTCCTTGTGAGGTTGTGCGATTGCCGCCAGGGAGCCCCGAGCTGCCGCGTCGGCATGGACGGCGACCGCCCACACGTGGGCCACGACCGGCGAGTCGCCCGCTCGTATGCCTGCCGCCGGCCGGCGTGCCGCCGGGGGTGCCTGTTGACCAGCTCGTACCTTCGGCAGCACCGAGCAGCACCGTGCAGCACCGAGCAGCACCGTGCTGCTCCGGACCGGTCCCACCTCCGGACTCAGGGCCGCATGCCGACTCGATCGTTGGCACTCCTGTTCTGCGCGGGACAGTCGGGTTCCGGCGGTGAAGGCTCTCGTCGCCGCCCTTCACCTTTCCGCTGCCATGTTCCCTTCTGTTCGATTCCGTCTGGGGTCCTGCAGCCTTCGCCGGTGCGGCGCTTGCCGAGATGCGCGGCGATCGCCAAATCGATACATGGGATCAATACGGCGAGCCGCGACTGAGTGACTCTCTGGTGCGACCTCGACTCGACTTGCTGAGAGCCTAGGAGAGCTTGCCTTCACCGCAACAAGCCGGTCAAGGGAGCTGCACGCACTTATTGGGCAGACATGGGATCTGTTGCCTCCACCATGCGTTTCTCGGCTGGGGCCCTGGGAGCCGCACCGGACGGGATGTCGAAATTTTTCGACTGTGGATTCTGAACCAGCCCCTGTTTGTCGCGTGCGATTGTGCGACATCTTGTCGAATCCTGTCGGGGGCCCAGGCAGAAGGGCCAGCTCAGGAGGGGTTTCTCCGAGGCTGGCCCTTGGCGGTTTTCGGGGGTGGCCACCCCACCGCCGTGCCCTCACCCAGTCACCCCTCCGCCGCAGGCGGCCGCCTCTGCGGATCGGCGAAGACGTGTGTCTCGGTCGGCGGCGGCGAAGTGTTCCGGGTGGTGCGTGGCCGCGTCGAGGGGTGTCTGGACGACGTCAGGTCAGGAGGTATGCCTTCAGGATCGTCACCGCGTAGGTGTTGCCGGTGGTGTCGGTCAGGGTGGATGCGAGGGAGACCGAGCGGGCGTCTTCCGGGTGGGTCAGGGTGAGGGTTCTTGCGCCGTGGGAGGTGGTCACCGGGGCGGGGGACCAGGTCTTGCCGGCGTCGTAGGAGACCTTCACCGTCAGGGACTTCAGGTGGGTGGCGGCTGGGCCCTGGAGGGAGAGGGGGATCGTGGTGCGGCGGCCTGCGGGGGCCGTGCCGGTCGGGGTCAGCCTCGGGTGGAAGCGGACGGTGGAGAGGGGCAGGGAGCCGGAGTCGGACGGGCTGGACGTGACGGTCCAGGCCGCTGTCAGGCGGCTCGTGGTCGTGGCCGCGCCTGGCGGGCGGGTGAGGTTCGTCCGGATCGTGTAGCGGGCCGGGACGGAGGGGAGCTTCTCCACGGTCTGGCAGAGGTCGCCGTCGTCGTCGAGCAGGGTGCTGCCGTCCGCGGTGACCGTGGTGTGGCGTTTCGCCGTGGAGGAGGCGGGGTGTCCGCTCCCGTCGGCGAGGTCGGGGACGCACAGGTCGAGGGTGTCGCCGTCGCGCCGTGCGCCGTACGGGCCGCCGGTGATCGGGCTGAAGACACCGACGTTGTACGTGGCCGCGTAGGTCCGGCCCGCCTGGTACGACCTCGCGCTCTCCGAGCCGTAGAAGACGTCATCGTCGTCTCCGGAGGCGTTTCGCTGGCCCAGGTTGGCCGTCCACTGGAAGCCCTTGGGCGTGGTGACGTAGATCTTCGCGGTCGTCGGCAGCGGGAAGGGGTCGCTCACCGTGCCCAGCGACAGGGTGGGGCTGCTCCACAGGACGTTGACGATGCCCTTGCGGTGTGCGACGGACGAGCCGAAGTTCCGCTTCAGCAGGGCCAGTTCGGTCATGCGCGTGGTGTGCCGATAGCCGGTGGGGAAGCGGTCGGGCAGGTTGTGGAGCAGGTGGTAGGTGGTGCTGCCCTTCTGCCACAGGCCGCCGAGCTGCGTGCTGAGCCTCCCGGCCGGGGCGGCCGGACCCAGGGTCGCGGTGCGCAGGTTCTTGAAGGCCCCCCAGAACAGGGTGCTGTTGTGCGCCGCGCGCCCCGAGTCCCCCGTGCCCACGGCGAGGTTGAGCTGGCCGTCGGACATCTTCGCGCCCTGCGGCGCGGTGATCCGGACCGGCTTCGCCTTGCGCGCGTCGAAGACGACCGTGGTGTCCCGGGTGAGGGAGAGCCGCGGCCGGACCAGCGCGGAGGTGCCCTGGGCGTCTTCCGACACGGTGTCCACGACGTAGTCGCCGCGCGGGACCCGCACCCGGTACACGCCCTTGGAGATCTGCTCGGAGTCCTGGAGGTCCGTGGTCCAGTACGTGCCCGAGTACCCGAGGATCTCGGTCAGCGGCGCGCTCACGGGCTTGCCGCCGCGGTCGAGGAACTTCAGGGTGAGGTCGTGTGCCTCGGCCTCGCGTACGACGCCGAAGGCGGTCCGTACGGCCGCGGGGTCGGCGCCGTCCCGGGCGGTGGCGACCAGCGTGCCCGAGTAGGCGCCGTCCGCCGCCTCGACGCGGGTGTCCGCGGTGAGGTCGACGCCGGCGGTGCCGCCCGCCGGGACGGTGAGCTGTGTGGTGCTCAGCGTGAACATGCCTTCGGGGGCCGTACTGCCTCCGGGGCCGGTCGCGGTGGCCGTCAGGTCCAGGGTGACGGGCTGGTCGCCGTCGTTGCGGTAGGTGAGGTGCCGGGTGACCGGCCGGTCGTCGGTGTGGGGCCACAGCTGCTTGCCGAAGGACACGGAGGTCTGTTCGCTCGCCACCGCCCCCTGCAGTGCCCGGGACACGTCGACCCGGCCCGTCCCCTGCTGGTAGCCGGTCGCGCCGGGGGTCGGGGTGGTGGACGCGGTGAGCGCCTGCTTGATCCGTGCGCCGGTCCAGTCGGGGTGGCGCTGGGCGAGGATCGCGGCCGCCCCCGCGACGTGCGGCGTCGCCATCGACGTACCGGACATGGAGACATAGCCGTCGTCGGCCGGGTCGCCCATGTGGCCGTGCGCCGCCCTCGCCGAGACGATGGCCACGCCCGGCGCCGTGAGGTCCGGTTTCAGCGCACTGTCGGCGGTCGGGCCGGTGCTGGAGAAGTCGGCGATCCGGTCCTCGCCGTCGACGGCGCCCACGGTGAGCGCCGATTCCGCGGCCCCTGGGGAGTCGACGGTTCCCGCGTCGGGGCCCTCGTTGCCGGCCGCGGCGACGGTGAGCATGCCGGTGCTCTTCGAGAGGGCGTTCACCGCCGCCTCGACCGGGTCCTCCCCCGGGGTGTCGGCCTGGCCCAGGCTGAGGTTGGCCACCTTGGCGCCCTGCCCGGCGGCCCACTCCAGGCCGGCGATGACGCTGGAGTCGCTGCCCTCGCCGCTGTCGTCCAGCACCTTGGCGTTGAGGATCCCGGCACCGGGCGCGACGCCCTTGTACCGGCCGCCGGACCGTGCGCCGGAGCCGGCAAGCGTCGCGGCCACATGGGTGCCGTGGCCGGCCATGTCGTCGGTGCTGCCGGTGCCGGTGAAGTCCTTCGAGGCCTTCACCGCCGAGGCGAGGTCCGGGTGTGTGGTGTCGACGCCGGTGTCCAGGACGGCGACCTTGACGCCCTTGCCGTCGTATCCGGCCGCCCAGGCGGCCGGGGCGCCGATCTGTGCGACGTCGCCGCCCGCCTCCCCGCCCGCCTCCCCGGCCTTCGCGCCGTCTTCGTCCGCCGGCGCCCTGAACCGGCCGTCCAGCCAGACCCGCGCGACTCCCTTCCCCTCGGTGAGGGCCTGCCACATGTCGTCGGCCCCGGACTTGGCCACGGTGATCGCGGCGCCCGCCACGCTGGTCAGCTCCCGGCGCACGGTGGCGTCCGCGTCCGCGACCAGTGACTTCTGGGTGCTCCGGCGCTGGGCGGACTTGCCCTCGTACGACACGATCAGCGGGAGCGTGCCGCGCCGGGTGTCGTCGTAGCCGGCGCGTATCAGGCCGCTGACATCGAACAGCCGTCGGTCCAGGCGGCCTTGGCCGATCAGGGCGGCGGCGTCGGCCGGCACGACGTACTGATCGCTTCCGACGCCGCGCACGGACACCGGGACGTGCTCACGGCCCGGTGCCCGCCGTACGCCCGTCACCCGGCCCCGGGCGTCCAGCCGGACCCGGTCGCCGGTGAGGAGGGTGACGTACCGGCCGGCCGCGGAGGCGGAGCCGGCGGTCCGCGCGCCGAGGGCGGAGCCGCCGGGCGCCGCGACCGTGGCGGTGTCCTGGGTCCGTACGCCGAGGCCGGAGCCCGTGGCGGCCACCGAGGCACCCGCCATCAGCCCCGCCACCAGCAGGGCGGCCAGCGAGGCGCTCGTGGTTCTGTCGCGCATTCAGCTCGCCTGCCCGGGGACCTGCTTGGCGGCGTCGACGACCGCGCGCTCGGTGATCGCGCTGGTGTGCGTGACGGTACCGACCTTGAGGGGATTGCCCGCCGTGGCCTTGACCACCACGATGCGCTCGCCGAGGAACCGCAGCGTCTTCTTGTCGAAGATCCACTCGGTGCGCTCGCCGTCGTTCTCCCGCGCGATCGCGACCCCGTGCCGGCCCGTGGCGTCGACCGCGTCGTTCACCGAGACGACGCCGGGGATCTTGGCCGCGGCCTTGTAGAGGGCGGCGCCGACCTCGGCGGGCGGGTAGCTCTCGAACAGCAGATCGCCGATCGCGACGAAGGCGGCCTGGTCGCGCGGGACTTCGGGGTCCCGGTTGGCGTCCGACGCGCGGTAGATCCGCCGCAGCAGCGCGTCGGGGTCGGTCGGCAGCGCGGCCAGGGCGTTGTAGGCGCCGCTGAACGGGGTGTCGCTCTTCAGGGTGATGCCCTCGTCGCTGGTCTGGCCGGCCTCGATCAGCCAGCCGTCCCGGCCGTCGAGGGAGTTCCAGACCTGGCGGGAGTGCAGCTCGTCGCTGACCGCCTCGCTCTTGCCGCCGACGGTCTTGATGTAGCTGTCGGCCACCTTCGAGGCGATGTAGATGTACTGGCCCTTGTGCGGGGTGGGCGTGGAGGTGTCGGCGGCGGCCAGGGAGATGCGGTCGAGGAGCTGGGGGGCGCCCTTGGCGTCGGCGGCGCCGATCGTGGTGGTCAGTGCGGGGCCGGTGGCCAGGGCGGTCCTGCCGCCGTCGGTTCCGCCGCCGGTGAGGGCGAGGCCGCCCGCGACCGCGCCGGCCAGGGCGAAGGCCGCGGCGGGCAGGAGGACCGTACGGCGCAGGAACGGGTTGGAGCGCTTCACGGGCGCGACCGGAGAGGTGGCGGACGTACGGGAGGAGGTGTGGAGGTCTTCGTGGATCTGGGCCATCATCTGCTCCTTGTGGAACTGGTGGCGGCCCGCCGGCAGATCCCGCTCGGCGGAGGGCAGCAGACTCTGCGTCTCCGTCCACTCAGCCGGGTGGGGCCGGTGGGAGGGGCTGGCGTTCATCGGTTTCCTTCCTGTGCGGACCGGACCGCGTATCCGCGATCACCTGTTATCTGCCGGTTCGTGCGGGTGGGTTCCCGTTTTTCTCCGAGCAGTTGCGCGTCGGCGAGCTTGCGCAACTTCGCGCGGGCACGGGAGAGGCGGGAGCGGACGGTGCCGACCGGGATGCCGAGGGCGCGGGCCGCCTCGGCGTACTCCATCCCCTCCCACAAACACAGCGTCAGGACCTCACGCTCGGGGCGCTTGAGCAGGCTGAGGGCGGTAAGTGTGGCGTTGATACGGCGCCGGTCGTCCAGGCGTCCGGCGGTCTCCTCGGCGTGGTCCTCGACCCGTTCCTCGGCGGCGTGCGCGGCCGCCGCGGCGCTCGCCGCGGTGCGGTAGCGGCGGTTGCTGCGGTGGTGGGAGCGGGCGACGTTGGTGGCGATGCCCAGCAGCCACGGCCGCAGCGAGCCGCCTTCGGCCTCGACCGAGGCCCGTCGCCGCCACGCCTCCATGAACGTCGTCGACATCACGTCCTCGGCCAGCGACCAGTCGGCGGTCAGCCGGAAGGCGTGGTTGTACACCGCGCGGGCGCACTCGTCGAAGAGTTCCGCGAAGGCGTCCGGATCTCCGTTTCGCACCCGGGTTCGCATATCTGTGGTCACGTCTTGAACTGACGGACGGTGCGGGCGGGTTCCGGTGAGACACGTCACAGCCGTCGCACAGATCACCGGGGTGATGACCGCACCAGGACTCGGTGGACATGGCAGCAGCCGCTCAGCCGCGCACCGCTCAGGCGGCGAGGCCCCAAAGCAAGGCACCCGATCCGATGCGGGAACCGGTCCTCGGGTGCGCAGGCCGGTCGAGAAGCTGTTGGAGGTGCGGAGGCCGAACGCGGGCGCGGAACAGGCCGGTCCGGCAACGCCCACCGGCTCGGGCGGGCGGCGCCGGTCTCACCGACGGTGAACGGCGCCGTTGTCGTCGTACGCACCCAGGGCCCAGGGCTTCGGCAGAGCCGCTCGTCCACGGTCCGCAGCACTTGCGGACCGGAGTGACCGAGAGCCGACGGGGCGAGGGCCTCGGGCTGACGATCACGCCGGTCGAGGCACAAGCCATCCAGGCGCGCCCGGTGTCGGTCCAAAACTGCCGATCATCCTCACGCGAGGGCGCGGTCGTCGTTCAGCGTGCCGGTGCCGCTACGGCGGCTTCCCAGGTGAATCCGTCCGGGTCGGTGAGGTCTCCGGTGGTGCTGCCGCCGATGACGAGGCGGTGCGATCCGGTGCCGGCGGGGGCGACACCCAGCTCCTTGGCGAGGGCGCGGCGCCGGTACAGGGCCAGTTTGACGGGGCCCGGCCCGGAGGCGAACTCGGCGTACATGCGGCCGAAGCTCTTCGTCATGGTCAGGCCGTGGTCGATGTAGAACCGCTTGCTCTCGGCCATGTCGGCGACTCCGAGCAGCAGGACGAAATCGTCGATCCGGCTGGTGGCCGGGCCGGTGTTCTTCTTCGCCGACGTCGCGATCTTCCAGATCGTCCCGTCCGGTGCCTGGACGACGCCGCCGTAGCCCCACAGGGACTTCGCCGGACGCTTGAGCGGCGTGGCGCCGGCGTCGAGGGCGGCGTCGACCAGCCGGTCGACGTCGGCGGGCTGGGACACCGTGAGCGCGAGTGTGCAGCCGCGGAAGCCGGTGGTGGGTGCCTCGGAGGCCCGCAGGTGGAGCCGACCGTGCAGGCCGAAGGCCGTGTAGAAGCGTTCGGCGGCCTCGACGTCGGCCACCTCGACGGTCAGGGATGCGATGAATGCCATGCCCTCACGCTAGGGACGGTGCGGCGGTCGGCGCTTCTCGAATCCTGACCGGTCACCTTCCGGTGGTTCCGTAGGCGGCCATGAACATGTCCAGCAAGCCGTCGATGGCGGTCTCGTCGATGGGGCGGGTCGACAGCAGACTGCGGTAGTACAAGGTCCCGCACAGCACCTCGGCGGCGAATTCCAGGTTCGCGTCCGCGACCAGTTCACCGGTCGCCTGGGCGCGGGTGATCCGGTCGAGGGTGCTCCGCTCGACGGTGGCGAGGAAGCGCTCGTGCAGGGTCGCCCGCAGCGCGGAGTCGGCTTGGGCCTCGGCGATGACGGCGCGGTAGACGGGGCCGATCGGCGGTCGGGAGAGGGCCGAGCCGGAACGGATGAACTGTTCGCGCAGATCCGCGTGGATGTCCCCGGTGTCGCGGTAGTCCAGGTCGCTGGTCCACACACGGTTGAGCGCGTCGAGCAGCAGCGCCGCCTTGGACGGCCAGCGCCGGTAGATCGTGTGCTTTCCGACCCCGGCCCGTCGGCTGACCGCCTCGATGCTCAGGCCCGCGTATCCGGACTCCGCGGCCAGATCGAGGGTCACCCGCAGCAGCTCCTCGGTGCGGGCGGCGCCTCGGCGTCGCGGTGAGGCGGGGGGATTGGACATGGCCCCAGCATATCGGCACGCAGCGTGCCGTTGACATGGCCGAGGGTTTCGCGCAGGATTCCGTCTCGATCGGCACGATCCGTGCCGATAAGCAGGAGGGGGAAACCATGAGCACCACCGAAGGCGGCAGCCACGAGGGCTTCTCGGCCGAGGAGCGGGCCGCGATGAAGGACCACGCGCAGGAGCTCAAGAAGGCCGCGCGCCGCGCCACGGCTGCGGAGAAAGCGGCGGAGGCGGAGCGGGACGTGCTTGCGAAGATCGCCGAAATGCAGGACTCGGACCGCGTGATGGCCGAACGCGTCCATGCCGTCGTCACCGCCAACGCCCCGGCCCTCGCACCCAAGCTCTGGTACGGGATGCCCTCCTACGCGTTGAACGGCAAGGTGGTCTGCTTCTTCCAGAGCGCGGAGAAGTTCAAGGCGCGGTACGCGACGCTCGGGTTCAGCGACCAGGCGAAGCTGGACGACGGCACGATGTGGGCGACCGGCTTCGCGCTGACCGAGGTGACACCCGAGGCGGAGGAGCGGATCGCCGCACTCGTGAAGCAGGCGGTGAACTGAGCCGCAGGGACGGGCTGTACGCGTGCGCTCGGGCCGATCTCGGCCGGGCCTGACGTCAGGTGCTGCCCAGCAGTCGGCAGCGTGTGAGTGATGCGCAGGCGTACGGCCGCCCGGCGTGGCGGCTGCCGTCAGGGCCGGCCGAGCGAACGGTACGTCCACGCCGCCGCACGCCACCGCTCGCCGTCCAGCGCGTTGCGGCCGTCGATCACGTACGGCTGCGCCACCGTGTCCCGCAGCGCTGCGGGGTCCAGGTCCCGGAACTCCTGCCACTCCGTGAGGTGAAGGAGGACGTCGGCGTCCCGCACGGCCTCCTCGGCGGAGGTCGCGTAGGCCAGGGCCGGAAACGCCTTGCGAGCGTTGTCCATGGCCTTGGGGTCGTAGACGCCGACATTGCCGCCCTGGAGCTGTATCCGAGCGGCCACGTCGAGAGCCGGGGAGTCCCGTATGTCGTCGGAGTCGGGCTTGAAGGCGGCACCCAGGACGGCGATCCGACGGCCGAGGAAGCTGCCCCCGACCGCTTCGCGCGCAAGGTCGACGACGCGATCGCGGCGGCGCAGGTTGATGTCGTCCACCTCACGCAGGAAGGTCAGCGCCTGCCCCACGCCCAACTCGTCGGCCCTGGCCATGAAGGCGCGGATGTCCTTGGGCAGGCAGCCGCCGCCGAATCCGACGCCGGCGCGCAGGAAGCGGCCACCGATACGGGTGTCGTGGGACAGGGCCTCGGCGAGGAGGGTGACGTCGGCGCCTGCGGCCTCGCAGACCTCGGCCATGGCGTTGATGAAGGAGATCTTGGTGGCCAAGAAGGCGTTGGCCGAGGTCTTCACGAGCTCCGCGGTCGGGAAGTCGGTGACGACGACGGGGGTTCCGGTCGAGATGACGGGGTCGTAGACCGCGCGCAGGCGCTCCTCCGCCGCCGTCGACCGGACGCCGAAGACCAGCCGGTCCGGCCGGAGGGTGCCCTCGACCGCGAAGCCTTCCCGGAGGAACTCGGGATTCCAGGCGAGTTCGGCGTCCTCGGGGAGCATCGCCGCCAGTCGCTCGGCGGTGCCGACGGGAACGGTGGACTTGCCGACCACGAGCGCGTTCCGGCCGGCCAGAAGCGGGGCCAGGCGCTCGATGACGGCGTCGACGTAGCGCAGATCCGCCGCGTTGCCGCCCGGCGACTGCGGGGTGCCGACGCAGGAGAAGTGGACTTCGCCGAATTCGGCGACTTCCTCGTACGAGGTGGTGAAGCGCAGCCGCCCGGTGGCCACGTGTTTGGCCAGAAGCTCCTCCAGCCCGGGTTCATAGAAAGGGATTCGCCCAGACCGCAGTGCGGCGATCTTGTCCGGATCGACATCGAGCCCGAGAACCTCGTGGCCTATTTCCGCCATACAGGCGGCATGGGTCGCACCGAGATATCCGGTGCCGATGACTGTCACACGGGCAGACACTGAATCGCCTTCCGCACATGGTGCTCAGTGACCCCATCGGGGCCTATGGAGAGCGGAACCATAACCCAGGAAAGGGAGCGGATCGGCCTCGGCGACCCGTGTCATGCAAACGTCACATGAGCGTGACTTATGAAGCCTTCAATGTGCAACGTTCACACATCTTTCACATCTCCGTTGAATAACGAACGATCTTGATGTGCAGATTTGAGGTTTTTTTCATGATTTAACCCATCGTAACTACTGCTAGTTTCCGGCCAGTTGGCGTAATCAGCGTCGAGGTCGCCGACACCAGGGGCAGGAGGGCGGCCAGGGCCGCGGAGGCCCGGCGGTGCGATCCGCACAGTCCGTCGGCACACGACCTTCCATGCCTGAACCTCCGGTTCCACGGCCCAGGGACGTCATGCTTGCGTATTTGCTGGAATTGAGAGAATGGCGGAACCACGGGGTTGTCTACCCGTTCGCTGTTTTCATGACCATGGTCTGGTCGCTCTGGATCATCCGCATTCTGCTGGCCCGCCGCTACAAACCGTGGAAGGACCCCTGGCAGACGACGACCTCTGTCATCATTCCCGTCGTCGACGAGCCGGAAGACCTTTTCCGTTCCGTACTCCAGCGAATAACCGAGCAGCAGCCGACCGAGGTCATCGTCGTCATCAACGGCCGACGCAACCCGGTCCTGGAGGACATCTGCACCGACATGGGTGTGGACTGGCGCTGGACCGAGACACCCGGCAAGCGCAACGCACTGCGCGTCGGCCTGGAGGAGGCGACGGGCGAGATCGCCGTACTCGTCGACTCGGACACCATCTGGACCACGGACACCCTGGCCGAGTTGGTGAAACCTTTCCGCGATCCCGAGGTCGGCGGTGTCACCACCCGGCAGCGGATCCTCGATCCCGGACGCTCGGTCCTCACCCGCTGGGCCGACTGGCTGGAGAGCGTCCGCTGCCATTACTCGATGCCCGCGATGAGCGTGGTCGGCACGGTGGGCTGTCTGCCCGGCCGGACCATCGCCTTCCGCCGGAGCATCCTGGAGAACTGCATGGAGGACTTCCTCGGCGAGAAGTTCCTGGGCGTCTTCCTGGAGGTCAGCGACGACCGGACGCTGACCAACTACACCCTCAAGGCCGGGTACAAGAGCGTCTACCAGTCCACGTCGCTGGTCTACACCGACGCCCCGCTGGAGCTGCGGAAGCTCGCCAAGCAGCAGTACCGCTGGGCGCGCGGCTCGCAGTACAACACCCTGCGGATGTTCTGGTGGATGCTGCGCCACGCGAAGATGCTCTGGCTGTTCTACATCGCCGACATCCTGGTGCCCTTCGTTCTGCTCGGCACCTTCGCGTCCTGGGCCGTCGCCGCCTGGCGGCGCGACAAGCCCGGCATCTACAACCAGCTTCCGCTGCCCCAGACTCCGTGGCACGCGCTGGTGTTCGTCCTCGGCCTGGCCGCCCTCATGTCCCTGATCTCCATGGCCATCCGCTTCGGCCGCCACTTCGCCTACCGGCCCAAGGACATGGTCTTCCTGCCGGTCTTCATGATCATCAACACCCTGCTCCTGCTCCCGGTACGCCTCCTCGGCTTCTTCCGCATGGCCCACAACGCGAGCTGGGGAACCCGCGCCGACAGTTTCGCCGGCGAACGCACCCGCAGCCCGCTCGTCGTGGTCCCCTACCTGCTGGGCGCCGCCCTGCTCTTCGGATCGGTGATGATGAGTGTCTGAGACGGACGAGCCCTCCGGCCGGCCCCACTCCAAGCGCCTGCACTGGTGGAACCGCGGCAGCGGTGTCCGGCTGCGGCTCTGGATGGCCGTCAACGTCGTCGTACTGTCGCTCCTCA
This sequence comes from Streptomyces sp. NPDC051987, assembly GCF_040680735.1. Taxonomy (NCBI): domain Bacteria; kingdom Bacillati; phylum Actinomycetota; class Actinomycetes; order Kitasatosporales; family Streptomycetaceae; genus Streptomyces; species Streptomyces sp. NPDC051987. Next base: position 85,570 of record NZ_JBFAXI010000010.1, read on the forward strand.
GCTACGGCGTCTACCTCCTCGCCAACTCCAGCTCCGAACCGGTCTACCAGGGCCTCGGTGTCCCCGCGGCCGAGCCCGGCATCAAGGACCGGCTCACGTCCGGGGTGGCCGCCGCCCGCACCAGCGTCCCGGAGAAAGCTTCCTTCACCGCTCCCGAGGGCAAGTACTTCGGGCTCAGCAGCACCGACATCCCCTGGTCGTCCGCGAAGACGAACACCCTGGCGAGGGCGGCCGGGCAGCGGCCGACCATGTCCGAGTACTTCGTCAACTGGAACGAGGACTTCGACCCCGCCGCCGTCGACGCCTCCTACCGGCAGGGCATGCTCCCGGTGATCTCCTGGCAGCCCTGGGCCGGGCGAAAGCAGGGGGCTGACCAGCCTGAGTACGCCCTCTCGAAGATCATTGACGGTGCGTACGACGCGTACGTCACGCGCTTCGCGAAGGCCGTCGCCAGCCACAGGTGGCCCGTGGTGATCCGCTTCGCGCACGAGATGAACGGCGGCTGGTACCCGTGGTCGGAACAGCGCAGCGGCAACCACAAGGGCGACTACGTGAAGGCCTGGCGGCACGTCCACGACCTCTTCGAGCAAGCCGGCGCCGACAACGCCATCTGGTTGTGGAGCCCCAACATCCTGCGCCCGGTGCCCAAGGTGAGCCTGGCCGGCCTGTATCCCGGCGACGACTACACCGACTGGGTCGGTCTGGTCGGCTACGCCGTGCACGAGAAGACCGCGGCCACCGTCTTCGACCCGACGCTGAAAAAGCTGCGCAAGCTCACCGACCGCCCGATCGTCATCACCGAGGCCGGCGCGCAACCCGGCGCGTCGAAGGCGGCGTGGATCAGTGACTTCTTCAAGTGGCTCGGGAAGCGCGAACAGGACGACGTCATCGGCTTCATCTGGTTCGAACGCGACCAGGACCAGGGCGGCGGCGCGGACTGGCGCTTCACCGAGAACACGGCGACGCGCAAGGCGTTCCGGCGCGGGCTCGCGGACATCGACCTGACCGGTGCGGCGGGCCTGCCGACGGCAGGAACACCGTCGGGCTCCGCCGCAACCGCCCCTACGACCGGCTGATCCTCGCCAGCCGTACGGCGTCCAGTCCGCCGGCGAAAGCGCGGGTGGTCCCCGGGGTCTGGGTGAAGCGCCAGTCCTGGTGGCCACCGTCGGCACGGCTGCGCTCGAACCACACGAAGCCGATCACCTCCCGGTGCACGGCGAACCAGCGGAAGAAGGCGGCTGTCCAGGCGGCCTTCTTCCGGCCCGGCCGGGCCCCGGTCTCCGCGATCACCACCGGGCGACCGGTCAGCCCGCGCAACCGGGTGAGTGTCGCGTCGAACACCGCACCCGCCGTGGACTCGTCGTCCTGATAACCCGTCATCCCCACCAGGTCGACGTAGGCGTCGCCGGGGTACAGCTCCCGCAGTGACACCGCGGGCGCGTCCCGCACGACGTTCGGACTCCACAGCCAGACGACGTTGCCCGCTCCGGCGCGTGCGAAGAGGTCGTGGACGTGCCGCCAGGCCTTCACGTAGTCGCCCTTGCGGTTGCCGTTGCGCTGCTCCGACCACGGGAACCACGTGCCGTTCATCTCATGCGCGAAGCGGATCACCACCGGTCGGCCCTGCGCCCGTACCGCCTTCGCGAACCGCGTCACGTAGGCGTCGAAGCCGCCCCCGGCGATGTGCGCCAGTGCGTACCGCGGTTGCCGGGTTCCCCCGCCGGAGCCGGCCCATGGCTCCCAGGTCAACAGCGGCACAGCCCCTTGCGCGTACGACTCCCTCACCGCAGCCGGGCGGAAGTCCTCCGTCCACTTGACGAAGTACTCCAGCATGTTCGGCGCGTGCCCCGCTTTCCGGGCCACCTCGGCCGTCTCCGCCCGGGACCAGGGCGCTTGCCGGGTGCTCACCCCGAAGTACCGGCCCTGCGGCGCCGTGATCCGCCGCACCGCGTCGTCCACCGGCTGCGCGGTCTGTGAGTGTCCGCGGGCACAGCCGGTGAGCAGCAGCGCCGCGGCCAGCATCGGGGCCGCTGCACATCGCGCGGCCGCTGCACATCGCGCTGCACGTCCTGTCGCCACCACGACATGATCGCAGCTCCGCCGACCCGGCCCACCCGCAGGCCGCGGCGGGTGGGTGGGTGAGAGCGGCGGGGCGCGACCCGGTGGCTTCGTCACCGTACGTGCCACTCCCGGGCGCCGGCCGTGCACACCGCGCGGCGGGCGCGGTTGAGGTCCGGCGGGGAGTCGTGGCTGTCTGGCGTCGTGCGGGGTCCTGCGTCGGCGGGTGGTCGTTCAGACGAGCCGGGCGTTGTGCGTGGCGGTGTCGATGACGTCGTCGAGGCGGCCGGCGAGAATCTGCCGGGCCGCGCTGAGCGTGAAGCCCGTGGCCGTGCCGGCCGGGACGTGGGCGGGGACCGCGAGGGCGTAGGGGTCGACGAGGACGTCGACGACGACCGGGCCGCCGGTGTGGGCCAGCGCGGCCGCGAGGCCGTCGGCCACGTCCCCGGGGTCCTCGATGCGGATCCCCTTGGCACCCATGGCCTCGGCGACGGCGGCGAAGTCCGGATTGGCGAAGTCGGTCCCGAACGGGACGAAGCCGGCCTCCTGTTGCTCGATCTTGACGAAGTCCAGTCCGCTGTTGTTCAGCACGATGTGCACGACGGGCAGCCGGCGCTGCACCTCCGTGAGCAGGTCGCCGAGCGCGAGCATGGTGAACCCGCCGTCGCCGCACAGCGCGATCGTCTGCCGTCCGGGGAAGGCCAGTTGCGCCCCGAACGCGCCGGGCGAGGCGGTCGCCATCGAAGCCCACGAGAACGATCCGAGGAGCCGCCGCTCCGGCCCGTACCTGATGTGCCGGGCCGCCCAGATGACCGGGGTGCCGGTGTCGGCGAAGAACAGCGCGTCGTCGGCGGCGAGGTCGCTGAGGACGGTGGCGAGGTACTCCGGCCTGATCGGCCTGATCCGCGGCCCCTTGTCCGCGTAGTGCCGCATCCTGCGGTGGAACCGCTCGGTCTCCTCCACACAGCGGGCGAGGAAGCCGCCGTCGGGTTTCGGCTCGACCAGCGGCAGCAGCGCGGCCACGGTGGTCCGTACGTCGCCGGTGACGGCCAGGTCCACCGGGGCTCGCCGGCCGAGCCGTTCCGGGTCGTGGTCGACCTGGATGATCCTGGTCCCGCCGTGCGGCAGGAAGCCGCTGAACGGGAAGTCGGTGCCGAGCATCAGCAGCACGTCCGCGTGCTGGAGTGCGTGGTGGCAGCCGCCGTAGCCGAGGAGGCCGGTCATGCCGACCGCGTTCGCGTTGTCGTGTTCGAGGTACTGCTTGCCCTTGAGGGAGTAGCCGACCGGCGCGCCCAGCTTTCCGGCCAGCGCCGTCACCTCCGCGTGCGCCCCGGCGCACCCCTGGCCGCCGAAGACCGCCACCGTGCCCGCCTCGTTGATCAGCTCGGCCATGGCGGTGAGGTCCGCCGCTCCGGCCGGCGCGTGCACCGGGCGGGGCAGCCGGATCTCGTAGCGGTCCTTCGGTGCGCGGGCCGCCGCGACGTCACCGGGCAGCGCGACGACCGCGGGGCCGCCCCGGGTCACCGCCGCCGTCACCGCGGACGTGACGACGGTGCGCAACTGGCGTGGGTTGACCAGCCGGCCCACGTACACCGCCGCGGACGCGAAGAACCGGTACGGGTTCAGCTCCTCGACGGTCTCGCTGTCCATCAGGGCGGTCTCGGTGTCGCCGGCCAGGACGATGACGGGCACCTTCTCCTTGAGGGCGTCCAGCATTCCGTTGACCAGGTGCGCCACACCGGGTCCCGCCGTGCCGCACACGGCGACCGGATGCCCCGTCAGTTTCGCCTCCGCGACCGCGGCGAACACACCGAACTCCTCGTTGCGCACGTGCACGAAGTCGACCTGGCCGTTGCGGCGCATCGCGTCGACCACCGGGTTCAGTGCGTCGCCGACGATGCCGTAGCAGCGCCGTACGCCCGCGCTGACCAGCATCTCCCACAGGCCGTCGGCCACCGTCCTCGACATCTGGTGTCGCCTCCGTTCTCGGCAGGTCTCGTCGGGCCGGGTCAGCGGGTTTCGCCGGGCGTGGCGTCGAGGACCCCGGCGCGTGGGCTCAGCGCCCAGTCGAGGGCGAAGTCGGCGACGGCCTCCCAGCCGGGCTCACCGCAGGTGAAGTGATCACGGCCCGCGAAGACCGTGTGGGCGGTGACCGCCGTCGAGTGCTTGGCGTTCTTCTCGTAGTTCTGCCGCTGGACGACCGGGGGCAGGATGTGGTCGCTGCCGCCGGAGACGAACAGCAGCGGCGCCCGGTCGTCGTCGGTGAAGTCGAAGGTGGTGGCGGCGTGCGGGGTGACGGCCGCGAGGCCGCCCTGGAAGAGGATGCGGGCCGGCGTCGGCACCGCGTAACGGTCGTAGGCGCGCCGGGAGGCCTCCTCGTCCAGGGTGTTGGTGAAGGCGTAGTGGAACTGCTCGGCCGTCAGCGGGACCGCCCGGTGCGCGTTCGCCGGGTCCTTCAGGACCGGCAGGACCGAGCGGAGCTCCGAGAACGGCATCGCGTTCACACCCTTGACCGCGGCGCCGTCGATCGACACTCCGGCCGCCCCGAGCCCGGCGCCGACCAGGAGCTGGGCGAACGTGCCGCCGAAGGAGTGCCCCATGATGATCGGCGGGGTGTCGAGTCTCCCGATGACCGCGGTGAGGTGATCCAGCACCTCGCGGACCCCGACACCGGCGATCGCCGAGGCGTCCTCGCGGAGCGCCGCCACCCCGGCCTCCCCCGGCTCGATCCCGGGGTATCCGGGCGTGAGGACGGTGAAGCCCCGCTCCTCGTACCGGGCGGCCCAGTGCTCCCAGGCGAGCGGTGTCATCCACAGACCGTGGATCAGGACGATCGTGTTCGGTGCAGAAGTCATGCCCGCATCCCTCCGTCGGTACGGCAGCCTTCAGGGCGGACGCCCGGCCGGTGCTGTCCTGCCTCGGCGAGGGTGGCACCGCTCGCGCTGTGCACGGGGCCAAGGATCCGGGCCGCCGTTGTGCGCGGCGACCGGCAGGTCTGAGTCCCCCTCCGGCCCCGGCCCGGCCACGGGCTGGCCGAAGGCAGTACGAGGGTGCGGTCCCGCTGGTCCCTGAGGGACAGACCGGTCAGTTTCTCGATCCGGCCCGCCCGGTACAGCGGCGTGTCGCGGTGCACCGGCAGTGCGGCCGCCGCCGCGGTGCTGTCGAAGCCGTGGGTCGCGGCGGCGGGGAGCGGGGGCTGGCGGTGGAGGTCAGGTGGTGTCTTCGGGGGGACGCACTCGGGTGTACGCGAGTGTCCCGGCGCGGCGGGTGGCGGCTTCGGTGACGAGTGCGCGGGCCTGTTCGGGCAGTGGAGGCCGGCCGATGGCTCCCGCACCGGCTCCGGGGACCAGCGCCTCGGCCACCTCGGCGGCCGTCGGCCGCTGCCGCGGGTCGGGGCGCAGGCACCGGCGGACCACCTCCAGGAGGTCCTGCGGCAGCCCGGCGAGATCCGGGGTGCCGGCCCGGATGCCGGCGAGAGCAAAGAGTTGATCAAGGGTCATCGGGGTCGTCCTGGGCGGCGCTACGCTCGGGGCGCTCTGCGGCTCCGTGCCGCAGCATCGGGGGAAGGTGGCCGGGCTCGCCGGTCGGACGCATGCCGTTCTGGAATACGCCGCGCGCACCACTGGATGCAGTCGCTGCCCCCGTGGCAAGCACAGCCACTCCACGCGGACGGGCCCGCCCCGGAAAGAAGACACCTGTGAATCGAATCGCGCACAGACGCGGCTGGCTCCCGTTGCTCCTGGCCGGCACGTTCGTGGCAGCGCTCCCGGCGGCAGCGGTCGCCGACGGGACCCCGATCGACCCGGAACTGCCGACTCCCACCCTGTTGGCCGGCACGGACTGCGGCAGCGAGAGCAACCCGGCCTGGCATGCCCTTTCCATCTTCACCCCCGAGGGCATGACCGTCTCCATAGGCATACCGCGGTCCACGGTGAACGGGGTGACCAACCAGGGAGTCGTCCACGCGTGGGACGTGGACGGTTCGCAGACGGCGGACGGGTCCGCCGACGGGCTGCCGGTGGCCTACCAGTCCGTGTACGTCCCCCTGCCGTTGGCGGACGGGCACACCTACGCCTGGGACGCGTCGACGTACAACGGGACCGCGTACTCGGAGGCGACCGCGCCCTGTTACTTCAGGACGGACGCGAGCCCGCCCGTCACGCCGGTCGTCACCAACCCGGACTTCCCCCCGGCAGGCGGCCCGGGGACGCCCACCAAGGCTGCCTGGCAGCCCTCCACCTTCAGCTTCAGCTCCAGCGCCGACCCCCTGCCCGCCGGATGCACGGAGGCGGGAGCTCCTGACTGCCAGTCCAGCGGCTTGGATCACTTCGCGTACGCGTGGGACCAGGAGCCAGGCATAGGAGCCGCCACGGTTCCAGCGGACGCACAGGGCAAGGGCAGCGTGACGGCCGCTCTGGACTGGGGAGTTCACACCCTCTACGTCGTCGGCGTCGATGCGGCCGGGAACGAGTCTCAGTCGCCGGCTGCGTACACGTTCACCGTTCCGTGGCAGCTCCCGCCGCCGAACCCCACCACCCTCGACCTCACCGCCCCGGCGAAAGCGGCCCGAGCGGTCCAACTGACCGTGTCCGGCCGGCTGTCGGCAGCTCCGTACGCCACTGGTGAGGCGGTCCACGTGGTCAAGAGCGACCTGGCCCACCCCGCGGGTGTGGCACTGCCGGATGCGCTGCTCGCCGCCGACGGCACCTTCCGCATCACCGATGTCCCGCAGACCGGGGGAGCCAACACCTACACCGTGACCTACCCGGGTGACTCCACCCACCAGACCGTCACCGCATCTACGACCGTCCAGGTCTCCCGCAGCGCCACTGCGGTGTCCATGACCACCAACGCCACGTCGTACTCGTACGGCGCGACCGCCAAGGTCACCGCCCATCTCGGCACGACCTACGACGGACGGACCCTCGCGATCTACGCCCAGCCCTACGGCGGCAGGACGACGCTGCTCAAGACCGGCACGGTGGACAGCCACGGCAACCTTGCCACGAGCTACAAAATCACCCGCAAGACCACGTTCACCGCAGCATTCGCGGGAGACGACCGCTACGCCCCGGCCACGGACGTCAGGACCGTGGCTGGCTACGCGCAGGTGTCCGAGTCACTGAGCGGCTACTACGGGAGCACCCACTACGGCAGCGTTGTGTACCGGGTCTACCACCACACCGCCAAGGCCACCTTGAACGCCACGATCACCCCCGACAAGGCCGGCCAGTGCGTGCGGTTCCAGACTCAGCGGTACTACGGCGGCACCTGGCACACGCAAAGCACCTCCTCCTGCCGCACGCTCGACACCAAGAGCACCGCCGACGCGACACCGGGCCTGACCATGACGGTCAACAGCAAGTTCCGTGTACGGGCCGAGTACGTCCACAGCAGCAAGGACCCCGGCAACCTCAGCACATGGGGGGCCTGGCAGTACTTCACCGTCAGGCAGTGAGAAGCGGCCGCCTGAGCCTCCTCCCGGTGCGGCTCCACCGACCTTCGTCGACACTCGAGGACGGGTGGTGTCGATGACCCATCGGACATGTCAGGCGCGGCTGACGCTGACGCCGCCGAGCAGGCCCCAGGCGTCGATCCGGACCGTCGGGCCACCCGGCTCGCTCGGGCCGTCGTCCTTCACTCCGCCCAGGCGCAGCCCGTGGACCTCCACCCGGACGTCGCGGCGGACCTTGAGGCTGACGCCGCCGATCAGGCTCACCTTGGTGATGCGCAGCTCGGCGCCGTCCGGGATGTCGATGTCCGTCAGATCGACGTCGGCACCACCGATGAGGGAAGCGGTGACGGTCCTCTCGTGCAGGGTGGCTCCTGCCAGGCGATGACCGCCGATCAGGCTCACCTTGACGTCGGTCTTCTGTGGGTTGTCCCCGTCGCTCTTCGTCATGGGAAGTACCGTACGGACGTCGGCCCGCGGCCCCCAGTGCTCTGCATCCTGCGTTGCCTGTGACAGGTGTCATGCCGGAGCCGACGCCGATCACGCGTCGGTGGGTATCCACTGGCGCACACCGCGGTCGTTCGTGCCGTACCAGTAGTGGGGCAGGCTCTTGATGCTGCTGGTGCGGAACGGGTGGCCGTGGTCGTCGACGCGGACCGTGCCGGTGCGGCCCTGGGACGACCAGTCGAGTTCCAGGTACCAGTTGCAGTCGTAGGCCTCGGTCGTCGCGGTGAGCTGCAGCACCTCCGGGTCCTCGGCGGAGACGCGGTAGGGGAACTGCACTGCCGGGACGATTTTTCCGCTGTCGTTGCCGGGGCGTGCGTGGGCGATCGGGCGGTCGACGTCCAGGTTCACGGAGAAGTTGCGGGGCGGCAGATCACTGCCGCAGCCCTGGCCCATGGCGTACGCGGTGCCGGTGACCGGGGTGCCGCGGCTGACGACACGGACCCGGAGGGCAGTGAGGACCACGGCCGTGGACGACTTCCCCTGCACCGAGATCTGCACCATCGTCTGCCGCCCAGGTACCGCCTGCTGCGCCGCTGCCCACTGCCCGGCGTCCTGCTCCACCGGCGGCGGGGGCACCTGGGCCGGCTTTTTCTGGATGACGTAGTCGTGCCCGCAACCGCCGTCCCAGATCTGCGAGTCGGCGGTCCAGGCGAGCGGCACGGGGGCGTCGCTCTTCGTCTCCGCCGGCGGTCCGCCCTTCGGCTCGGAGGTCCCTGAAGCCCGTACTCCTGTGCTGGGCGAGGCCGAGGACTGACCGATGGCCTTGGCGGAGTCGTCGTGGGACCGGTCGGCCGACAGCGCCGACATACTGCCCAGTGTCACCAGCAGCACGGTCGCCGTGGCCGTGCCGACGACGGTGCGGCGACGGCGGTACCAGGGCCGTCCCGTCGAGCGGACCGCATGGTCCGGACCCGACGCCCGCTCGTCCTCTGTCGGCTGTGGTGCCCCTTCGGTCCGTGTGGGCCCCGCCGGCTCCTCACCCGCCCTCGGCCGCTGTCGTGCCGTCACCGCGAGCAGCCACAGGCGGTGCAGATCGAGGCGTTCTTCCGGTGTCGCCGCGCAGAAGGCGGCCAGGCGCTCCACCGGGGCGTAGTCCTGCGGGACCGCCTCGCCCGCGCAGTAGCGGTGCAGCGTGGAGGTGTTCATGTGGAGACGGCGGGCCAGGGAGCCGTAGCTCCGGCCTGTGCGGTCCTTCAGTCGGCGCAGCAGCGCCGCGAACTGCTCGACGTCGTCCCCGGTTTGCACCGTTCCCCCGTCCCCCACGTGTCCCCGTATCCCAGGCGGTCCATACACCTGCACGTCGGATGGGCTGGGATGGTTCCACCGTAGCCGGACGGGCGTCCGGCGTTGCGCCGCGCCGCCGGGACGGCTGATGCTCTTGGTGTCGCACCGACCAGCACCGGACCGACCAGGCGGCGGTGGGCGACCCATGACACTCCTCCACTCATCCCGTGGGACACCCATGCCCAAGCGCACCCGAGCAGGCCGTTGCTCGCACCCCCCGTCACGGGCTCGCCCCTCGGCGCGCCGCTCGCCACGCCGGCGGACGTCGCGGCCGAGGCGCCGGCTTCCTCGCGACAGCCCGTCCGCCGCACGACGGCCCCGGCACGAAGACACCGGGCCGAGAGCAACCACCTACGGATCAGAACACCTATGGATCAGAGAAGGAAGACGCACATGACCAGCAAGTACCTCGCACACCGCCGTCCTGGCCGCCGCGCGGCCGTCGCCGCCGGCCTCGTCCTGGCTGTCGGACTCGGCGTGTCGACACAGGTGCCGGCACAGGCATCCGTCCCGGCCCCCGCGACGTCGTCCACCGCGGCACTGCGGTCGGTCAGCGGCACGACCGGCCAAGTGGTGACCCGGGTCGCCGACTTCTACGGCGCGTACATCGACGCGATCGTCGACTACGACCCGGACGCCAGGCTGGAAACAGCGCTCCGCAAGCACTACCTGACGCCCGACTTCGCCAAGCGACTGGCGGCCTGGGAGAAGAAGCACGGCGAGGACGGTGTCCTGCATGCGCAGAACGCGCCGCGGAAGTGGACGGTGACCGACAACGGCGCCGTGGGCAACGCCCACGAGGTCCTCGTCACCCTCGCCTTCGGCAACGGGGAGACGACGCAGAAGATCAAGCTCTTCGTGCTGGTGGAGCGGTACAACCACATCGTCGACATCGGCACCACGAGCAATCGCTGACGGCGACGCTCCACCCGGGCCTGTCATGGTCGGCCGCACCTCGGGCCGGCCCAGGTGTGGGGCGTCGGCGCGGGACCCCTACAGCATGTCCGCAGGCGGGAGCAGGAAGTTCCACGCGCTCAGCACACCGCTGACGAAGGCCACGAGCGAGGCGGGCAGCAGCAGGTAGAGCCCGGCCTGACTGCCGGACGCCAGGACGGCTCCGCCGGCCATGAACAGCAGCATGACGACGATGCTGGTGTCACGGCGGTCGAACAGGCCGGTCAGCCGCTTGTCGGCGGTGGCCGGAGCCCTCCGGCGGCGCCCGATGACCAGCAGGCTCAGGCCCCCAGCCAGCCCGGCGGTCATCAGCTCGGTGCCCAGGGCCGGGTCGGTCTGGCGGGGCACCAGCAGCATCGTCGCCATGACCAGCGGAGCGAGAAACAGCACGAGGGTCTGCGCCGCGATCGCGCGCAGCCCCGGGTGCCTGGCGATCCGGTTGGCGTTGAGGGACACCGCGACGAACAGCAGGCCGGTGAGGGCACCGCTGGCACCTCCGGTCATCACGGCGAAACTCTCCCAGTCGACGGGACCGGCCATGTCCTTCCCCCTCCCCGCGTCGGCGCGTGCGACACGTCGTCCGGGACGGCGGCCGGGCCGCTCCCGGACTTCCGGTACGTGACGGACTCCGGCACAGGCTCCCCTCCCTGCGCGTGTTCCACCCCTCCATTGAACGCTGCTGTTTCCGGTGCGCGGGCACGAAGGCGGAGCGGGATTTCGGAAGACCGCCCAACGGGTGTTGTTCACGGGTGTTGTTCATGGGTGACGCGATGGGCCACCCCGACCCGGCGCGGCAGCGTGACGGCGAGGTCGTCCGGTCCTACGGCTCGGCCGCCTCGGGGGCTCTTACTGCCAGCCGCCGGTGAAGTCCCTGTCGAGCTGGGCGTCGCAGATGTTGTAGCCGCCCGACGCGTGCGCCGACTTCGTCCGCCCGGCCACGGTCACACTGCAGTTGATGTCCCCCGAACCCTGCAGCTGGGCGTTGAGCGTGTAGTACATCGCCCCCTTCTCGAACGGCAGGGTGGCCTCGAACCCGCCGTTGCGGAAGACGCCCTGGCGGGTGTCGCTGTCGGAGCCGTAGGTGATGTCGAGACCGCCGAGCGCCCCGGCCGGGGCCGTCCCCCAGACCTTGAAGACGACGGTCTTCGGGGTGTCGGCGCCCTTGCCGTCGCCCTTGCCGTCGGTGCCGCCGCCGTCCTCGGCACCGGCGGCCGTCGTGCGGCTGGACGTGGTGGTGGACGTGGACCTCGGGGCGCCGCCGTCGGGGCCCTTCGAGCCGCTGCCGCCGACAGTCGCGGCGGCGACGCCGAGGACGACGGCCAGGCCGACGACGCCGAGACAGCCGAGACCGATGACCTTTCCCACGCCAGGTCCTTTCCTCGGCGGCTGCCCGTAGGGCTGCTGCGGGCCGGTCCATCCGGGGTGCTGCGGCTGCTGGTTACTCACGGGTCCCCCTGAGGTGTCTGCCGTCGGAAGCAAAAGAGGAGACATAGGGGGAATGACGGGTGGTTGCCGCTTACCCGGCGATTCACCCCATCGTGGTAGACGACACCTGCCGCCCGGCAGCGGACCGGGAGCATGGCGCCGGGCCCCCTTGGGGCCGGGCCGACAGCACAGGACCGGCCCGGCCGCCACCCGGCGGCGGGCGTCCGGCGCGGCCGGGCTTCGAGATGCGGGCCTCGGCTGTCGCTGGATACCCTCGCTGAGTGGCCGGGTGACGGTGCCCCGAGGCCATGGCGCGGCAGCCGCCCCCACCCGATCCGACACTTCACCCCACCCCACCCCACCCCACTCCGACCCGCCCCCGGACAGCAGAATTCCGCGGTCCAGACCTCTGCAGTGTTCACGCCTCCACGGGAGGAAGGTTGCGATGAGGTTCACTCGCATGCGCACGCGCACAGCAAAGGCCACGGCAGCAGCCCTGGTCGCCGTACCCCTGGCGCTGGGCGGCACGGTGTCGCAGAGCCACGCGCAGGACGCGTCCCCGAGCCCGTCGGGCACCTTCGGGACCGGCTGCGCGGGGCTCGCGCAGAAGGCCGACACGGCCAAGGACAAGGTCGCGGAGGCCGCGGCCGCGTATCCGCAGCTCAGCCATCTGGTCTCCGCCGCGGTCAGGGCACATCTGACCGGCACCCTCGACGGCAGACCCGACATCACCGTGTTCGCCCCCGACGACAAGGCCTTCCAGGCGGTGACCGTGGCGCAGTTCGCCTCGGTCCTCGCCAACCAGGGGCAGTTGAAGAAGCTGCTCACGTACCACGTCGTCGACCAGCGGATCACCCCGGACCAGCTCTCCCACGGCTCCTTCACGACGCTGGAGGGCAGCAAACTGACCACGTCGGGGTCGGGCACCGACTTCAAGGTCAACGGCAAGGCGAACATCGTCTGCGGCAACATCAAGGCCGCGAACGCCACCATCTACGTCATCGACGCGGTGCTCCAGCCGCCGTCCTGACGCCGGGCACCGCGCCCGCCCCGGCCCTCGGCCCGTTGATCAGTCGAGGCCGAGGCGGGCGAGGGCGGTGGTCCAGTCGGTGACGATGGCCTGCTGTGCGGCGGCGAGCGTGACCTTGCCCGCGCAGACCGCGGTGTGCAGCTTGGTCTCCACCGGATCCTTCTTGTTGTTGACCCCGGCCCCCTTCTTGTGGCCGGGGTCGGCCGGCTCCACCCACAGGTTGCGCGGGTCGTTGGGGTCACCACCCAGCTGAAGGCTTATCAGGTGGTCGTACTCGGCGGACGCCATGGAGCCGGTGTAGCCGTACGCCGCGGCGTCGAGCCTCTTCTCCTTGCCCGTCACGTACGCGGAGGGACGCACGCCGGAGGTGTAGCCGCCCTTGCGGCATATCGTCGACCTGAGGTTCGCCTGGGTCACCGCGGGCGATATCGCGCCCGGCGTGCAGGCGGGGTCCTCCAGCGGCTCCCCGTGCTCGTAGCGGTAGTGGCAGCTGCCCGCGGCCGGCTGCTGCTGGACCGCATAGTGCCGCTGCGGGCCCGCGCCCACCGCGATCGCCTTCCCGGAGGCGGGCGCCGAGGTCCGCGGCGCCCCCGGGGCCGGGCTCCCTGTCGTGGTGGTCGCCGGGGTGCCCAGCGAGGAACAGCCCGCCAGCAGCAGGCAGGCGAGCAGGACAGGGGGCAGGGCGGGACGGACAGAGCGCATGATGAACCCTCACAAGGCAGGTGGCGACTGAGCAGATGCTGCCCCACCGCCGCCCGCCCCTACCGCGCGGGGTCACCTGTCCGCCCACCCACGGCCGGCGCACGGACGGCGACGCGGAACTCGTGGCCGTCCGCCCGCCGTCGCCGCACTCCCCCACCGCACCTCCGCGCCACCGCACCTCCGCGCCACCGCACCTCCGCGCCACCGCGCCACCGCGCCACCGCGCCACCGCGCCACCGCGCCACCGCACCTCCGCACCTCCGCGCCACCGCACCTCCGCACCTCCGCGCCACCGCGCCACCGCGCCGTAGCCGGTGCCGGTGGCCGGATCCGGTGTGGGGGCGGCGGTGGGCGGGGAGGGCTGCCATGGCTGGGGCGCGGGCGGCGGATCCGGTGGCCGGAAGGGCCCCGTAGCGGGCCGGAAGCGGATCGGAAGCAGCTCGGTTCTGGCCACGGAAGCGGCGCCGCTGGTCGCATCGGGGATGTCAACCATCCTGCCCCGTACCGCTGTTCACCGCCCGGCCGCGCTGCCGGGGGGCGACGGGCGCGGTGCACCGCCGTGACCGCTGGAGTACCCCATGACCCACCCAGGGCCGACCCCGTACGCCGGGCGTCCCGACCCGCTGGCCACCCATCGCGCGCCACCCTCCTACCAGGCCCCGGGGCTGATACCGCCGAGCGGTCCCGCCCGCACCTGGGGGTTGGTGGTCGTCGCCGCTCCCCTGCTGCTGGCCGTGCTGCTGACCCTGTTCGGCTCCCTGACCGGCGATTCGTCCGGGTCGTCGGGAGCGTCGGAGTCAGTCGGCTCGGGGTCGTCCGGCTCCGGTTTCTTCGGCTCGGGCACCACGGGCTCGGGCACCACGGGCTCGGACGGCGACGGCACGGCCGGCGACCAGCCGGCCTACACGGACCCGACGACCGAGTCCGCGTGGCCGTACGGCGACACCGGCACCCCCGAGACGACCGCGACCGACGACTACGCCGACCCGACGGACACCGCCACGGCCACCCCGGAGGCGGGCGCGAGCGGCGGACCGGGCGATGTCGTCACCGCCTACTTCGCGGCGATCTCCTCGCACGACTACCAGACCGCCTGGGACCTCGGCGGCAAGAACCTGGACTCCAGCTACGACAGCTTCGTCTCCGGCTACACCACCACCCAGCAGGACACCGTCGACATCGTGTCCGTGACGGGCGACGAGGTGCAGGTGACCATCGAGGCCCTGCAGACGGACGGCACGACGAAGTCGTACGACGCCACCTACGTCGTCCACGACGGCGAGATCACCAGCGGCACGGCCACCCAGACCGGCTGACATCCACCGGGGCGTGCCGCAGGGTGCGCCCGCACGAGCGGAGCGCTGAACCATCATGGCCACACACGTCATCGACCCCCGTCCGCCCGGCCCGGCACCACAGCCGCCGGGACAGCGCGCGTACGCGCGGACCAGGGCCACCCGGCTGCTGTCCGCGGGCACCTACCTCGACCCCGGCTACCGGCGTGCCGTCATCCGGGAACTGCTGCACCGCCGGTTCCGGGTCGTCGCGCCCTCCTACGGCTACGACGCCGTCTCGGTCCTCGCCCACGCCCTCGCCGCGCGCCGGCTGCGCCGCATCCAGTGGGGGGTCGCGGCCGGCGTGGACGTCGCGGTGCTCCTGCTGCTGAGCAACGGGGTGCTCAACTCGTTCCTCGGTGTCGTCCTGCTGTGCTGGGTGCCGTGGGCGGCGGCCTATCTGCGCCGGATCGTCACCCTGAACATCCTGATGACCCGGGTGCGCGAGACCGGCCAGGACGGCGGCTTCGAGGGCGCCTGCCCCTCGCACGCCAAGCTGACCGACGATCTCGTCCGGAAGATCGACAACGAGCAGGCCGGCCGCAGCGGGATCGTCTTCTACGGCGGCTACCGGCCCTTCGTCGGCGCGGGGCTGCCGCTGCGCGACTGGTCCAACGCGCAGTTGCTGCTCGGCGCCCCGAAGACGCAGATCATGGCGCGCAAGAGCGCGGACGGTTCGCCGCCCGACCTCGACACCTTCGAGCGCCGGCAGGTCAAGCCGTTCACCGTGCACGAGATCACCACCGAGGTGGCCGCCCGGCTCCGTGCCGACCTGCGCGACGCGGCCCTTGCCGACGAGCGGATCGAGGGGCTGACCGTCGAGCAGCGCCGCTACACCACCGCGGTGCGCACCAACGACCGCTCCAGGCGGGCTGGTTGGTCGCAGCTGCCCAGCGTGGACGACCTGCCCGCCATCCACTGGCGGGAGGACTACGACGCGGCCCGCGAGTACCTGTGCGTGCGCGTCGGGTCGTGGAACGAGGAGCTGGTCACCTCGGTCTTCGTGGGGTTCGACATCAAGGGCAACACCCTGCACACGGAGTTCTACACCTACGTGCTCGGGCCCCTCGTGGAGGACTTCCACCTCGTGGACCAGCTGCCCGCCGCCGTCGACCGGCGGCTGGCGGTGCGGGTGGCCTGGGACATGGGGACGGCCCTGGTGCGCTGGTACCTGACGCTGTGGCTGTGGCCGCTGTTCCTGGTCCCCGAGCGGTTCCTGCCGGGATGGGCGGCCAAGTGGACCCGGCCCTGGCGGGTCAGGCGGGCGCGCCGGGCCACGGCCGCGCTGCTGCTGGCGGCCCGGGTGGAGGACACCAGCGAGTTCCGGCTCGGCCGGTACGTCAACCGCTGGCTCAACTGCGGTGCCCTGGCCAGCGTCCGGGAGCTGGCCACCAGCGAGACGTACCACCACTTCTTCCAGCAGTCCGACGCGGTGAAGTACATGCAGATCGTCGAGCGCCGGCTGCTGCAGAGCATCCGCGCGTTCCTCGACGAGCACGACGTGGACCTCGTCGAGCACGACCGCGCGCAGACCAACATCCTGCTGGGCGACAACAGCCAGAACGTCTTCGGCGGCGAGAACAGCAACTTCGGCTACAACTTCCAGCCGCCGGGCGGCGGTTCCGGAAAGGCGGGGCAGTGACCATGAGCCAGGGCCACACCTTCGGCGACCACAACCAGAACGTCTTCGGCGGCCAGAACAGCGGCTTCGGGTACAACGTCTACAACACCCCGCCGCAGGACCAGCGGTCCGTCGAGCAGGAGGCGGCGCGGGCGGCCCAGGCGCGCGCGGAGCACGCCCGGGGGCGCAGCGTCTTCGTCGTGCACGGCCGCGACGAGGAGGTCCGCACGGCGATGTTCGGGCTGCTGCGCCGGCTCGACCTGCGCCCGCTGGAATGGGAGCGGCTGGTGCGGGCCACCGGGGGGACCGCGCCGTTCCTCGGCGAGGTCATCGAGAAGGCGCTGTCCCAGGCGCAGGCGGCGCTCGTGCTGCTCACCCCGGACGACGTCGCCAAGCTCCATCCGCACCTGCTGGGCGACAACGAGCAGCCGTACGAGACCCGGCTGACCGGACAGCCCCGGCAGAACGTGCTGATCGAGCTCGGCATGGCGCTGATGGCCTACCCGGAGCGGACGATCATCGTGGAGGTCGGCCAGGTGCGTCCGGCCGCGGACCTCGGGGGCCGCAACGTGATCCGCTTCGACGGCTCCGAGACCGCCATCTCGAAGATCGTCGAACGGCTCAAGGGCGCCGAGTGCGACCTCGACGACACCCGGCCCGACTGGCGGGACACCTCGTACTTCGAGAACCTGGCGGCCTACCGCCGACTGGCCTGACGGGCCGCGCGCAGGGGCGGGGGGCAGCGGCCTCCCGCCCCTTCTCAGGTCCGCCGCCGCTCCGGTTCCGAGGCCAACGCCGCCAGGAACGCCGCCAGTTCGCGCATGTCGACGCCGTCGACCTCGTCGGGCCTGATGACCACGCGCAGTTCGCGGCAGATCGCGCCCTCCCGGGAGCGGGCCACGAAGGACATCAGGATCAGCCGGAGCAGGCTGTCCCGATCGAGGTGACCGAGCCGGGCCAGCCCGGAGCCGACCAACGGCATCGCCACGCCCTCCAGTTGGGCGTGCGCGCGCAGCGCGTCCCACAGTCCGCCCAGCCCCCGCCACAGGTCCTCCACGCACGAGGCGGCCACGTAGTCGTTGTCCATCCGGCTGTAGGCGACGCCGAACACCAGCCGCGGCCGGTCTCCCAGCACGGCCACCGTGCCGACCGGGTAGCGGTCGAGCTTGCCGAGCGGCTTGTCCGCCCGGTCCTCCCGTGCGACGGGCCGGGCCGGGGCGAGCGCCGCGGCCAGCTCCGCGTCCAGCCGGTGCGCGTCGCCGTCGTAGCGGCGGTCCAGCAGTTGCGCCTGCACGGTGTCGGCGTTGATGAGCCGGCCGCCGGCCGACAGGGTGTCGAAGGTGTCGCAGAACCCGACGACGAGGTGGGCGGGTTGGTCGAACACGTCGCCCGTCTCGACGACCACGGTCATGTCGGGCCGCCGGAACACCTGCCGCACCCGGGTCACCGGGCGGGACCGCAGCAGCCCCCAGCCCAGGCAGCCCCCCACCGACAGCCCGACGACCGCCCCGGCGGCACTGTGCGGCACGAACGGGCCGACGACCTGGGAGACGGCGGACAGCCCGCCGAACGCCACCATCGTGTCGCGCACGAAGGCCTGCCGGGCGCGCCGTGCACCCCGGGGCAGCCGCGGACGCGGCAGGGCGCGCAGGGCGGGGCGGCGCGGCAGGACGGGGCGGCGCGGCAGGACGGGGCGGCGCGGCAGGACGGGGCGGCGCGGCAGGGCGGAGCGGCGTGACCCGGCGCGCCGGGCGGGGCGGCGCGGGAAGGGGCGCAGGATACGGGGCCGGACGGTGTCCGGAGGCCGTATCGGGTCCAGTCCGGCGGAATCACCCGAACTCATGGAATCCCCAAGGCATCATGATAATCTTTCAGTCACTGGGGCTGACGCAGAGTGACGCTGAACCGCCGGGGGGCGACGCGGATGGCCGGTGGGAGAGCACGTATCCGGGTGAAGGTACTGGGCCCGGTCCAGCTCGAGGTCGACGGGGCTCCGGTCCGGCTGACGCCGCTGACGACACGGCTGCTGGTCCGCCTGGTGGCGGCCGAGGGCGAGGCGGTGCCGGTACGGCAACTCCGCCGCGACGTGTGGGGGCTGGCCGACGAGCCCCGCCAACTGGACCAGCGCAACCGCAACGAGGTCCAGAAGCGGGTCCTGGAGCTGCGGCGGGCGCTGGCCCCCGGCCAGGACAGCGCGGGCACGCAGATCCTGCGCACCGAGCAGCAGGTCACCGTGCAGGGGCCGGAGACCGCCTACCGTCTGGTGCTGGGGCCGGAGGAGCTGGACAGCGCGCGGTTCACCGCGATCGTCGGCGAGGCCCTGCTCGCGCCGCCGGCCACCGCCGCGCACCGGCTGGCCGAGGCGCTGTCCCTGGTGCACGGCCGGCCGCTGGCCGAGGTCAACGGCGAGGAGTTCGCGGTGCCTTCGGTGCGCCGCCTGACCACCCTGCTGGACACCGCCCGGCGTGAACTGGTCCGGGTGCAGACGGATCTGGGGCGGCCCGAACTCGCCCTGCCGGTCGCCGAGTCGATCACCCACGAGCATCCGGACGACACCGAGGCCGCGCGGGTCCTGGACGCGCTGCGCGCGGAGCTGCGCGCCCGGCACGGGGCCGAACTGCTGCGGCACCGGGTGCCGTTGCCCGGCCAGCGGGCGGATGTGGTGCTGGTGCGCGGTGACCTCTTCGACCAGGTGGACGCCAACCTGGTGATCGGGTTCTCCGACACCTTCGACACGGAGACCGCCGAGGATCTGGTGATCAGCCGGGAGAGCCTGCAGAGTCAGCTCGTGGACCGGCTGTTCGCCGGGCGGCGGCGGCTGCTGGACGACCGGCTGCGGGCGGGGCTGCGCACGGTGAAGGCGGTGGCCACCGAGACCGTACGGAGCAAGCCGCTGGGCCGGCGGGTCCGTTATCCGGTGGGGACGACCGTGATGGTGCCGGTCGAGGGCCGGCGGGTGTTCGCCACGGCCTACTCCCGGCTGGGCAACGACCTGGTGGCCCGGTCCACCCACGCCGACCTGCGGCTGAGCCTGGAGAACCTGTGGGCCTCGGTGGCGGTGCACGGCCTGTTCAAGCCGGTCGCCGTGCCGCTGATCGGCTCCGGCCTGGCCCGGGTCACCGACCTCGACCGGGGTCAGCTGGCCGCGCTGATCGTGGACTCCTTCATCGACGCCTGCCGCCGCCACCCCGCCCTGACCCCCGAGCTCCGCATCGTCATCCTCCCCCAGGAACTGGCCCGCACCGACCTCACCCCGGTGGAGCAGCGCTTCGAGGACCTGGTCCTCGGCCTCCACGCGACGGACTGACGCCGACACGCCCCACGCCGACGACGAGCGAACCGACACCGAAGCCGGCAAGGGAACCGGCGGCGACGCGGCGCACGACACCGACCGCGGGAGAACCGGCGAAGCCGGCGGCGAACCCGACAACGGAACCAACGGCAAGGCGGGTGGTGCAGCCGACGGCGGAACCGGCGGCGGAACCGGCGGCGGAATTGGCGGCGGAACCGGCGGCAAGATCGGTGGTGAAGGTGAGGCCGGGCGGAGGCTTGGACGGGTCCCCCGAGTCGGCGGGCTGTTCCGCATCTGACTGTTCCCCCTTCGCGGCATCACCCCGCCGGCCGCGTCACGCGCCGCGTCGCCCGGCCTCACCGCCGTCCACGACACCACCCCGACCGCTTCCGCGGACACCCGCCAACCGCTTCCGATCCGATTCCGGTCCGCGCGGCACCCCCGGCGCCACAGCCGGGCGCAGGCCCAAGCTCTCCTCACCTTGCGGCATTTGCCCGGCCCCGCCCGCACGCGGCGCGTCCGGTGCCTCCCGCTCCGCGGGACGGTCCTCCCCGGCCGTTGGGTCCCGCGCGGAACAGGTCTATCGTCGGAATCACAGGGCCAGGACGAGGAGGACGGCCGGTGATGCCGCAGGACGAGGCCGTGATCGGCTGCACGGGGAAGGTGCTCATCGGAACGCGCGGTTCCCTCGGCCCCGGCGAGGTCCTGGTCCGGGTCAGAGGCGGCTCGGAGACCTTCCTCGCCTGGTCGGAGACGCCCCTGCCCGTCGGCTCGACGGTTCTCGTGATCGAATCACGGGGATGCCGCGAGGTCGGCGTCATCGAGTGGGTGGATCCATTGGACGCGCTCGGCGACAGCGCCGAGGCCGGCTGAGGAGTAACAGGAATGTTCGGATACCGCGTACCCGCTCCCGACGAGGCGATGCTGATCTCGGGGGGCAGGCGGGGACTGGGGGGCGCGCCGTTCCGAGTGGTCACGGGGCACGGGAAGTTCGTGCTGCCGGTCTTCCGGAAGGTCCGGTTCCTCACTCTGTCCATGTGCGAGTCCGAGGTCACCGAGACCTGCGTGACCAGGCAGGGCATCGCGCTGCACGTCCGCGCGGTCATCGCCTTCAAGGTGGGCAACGACCACGAGAGCATCATCAACGCGGGCCAGCGCTTCCTCTCCGACCAGGAGCAGATGTCGGTGCTCACCGGCCGCATCTTCGCCGGCCACCTGCGCGCCATCATCGGCTCGATGACCGTCGAGGAGATCGTCACCGAGCGGCAGAAGCTCGCCGCCGAGGTCCTGGACACCTCCAAGACGGAGATGGCGAAGATCGGCCTGATCGTCGACTCGCTCCAGATCCAGTCCATCGACGACGGCGACACCGGCTACATCGACGCCATGTCCGCGCCGCACAAGGCGGCCATCCAGCGACAGGCGCAGATCGCCCAGGCGCAGGCCACCCAGGCCGCCGTCGAGGCGGAGCAGGCGGCGGCCCGCAAGCAGGCCGAGTACGCCCGGCAGACCGCCATCGTGAAGGCCGAGTACTCGGCCGAGGTGGACCGCGCCCAGGCGCAGGCCGGGCAGGCCGGACCGCTGGCGCAGGCGCATGCCCAGCAGGAGGTGCTCGCCGCCCAGACGGAGCTGGCCCAGCGCCAGGCCAAGCTGCGGCAGGAGCAGCTGGTGGCCGAGGTCGTCAGGCCCGCCGAGGCCGAGGCAGAGCGGGTCAGGATCCTGGCGGCCGCCGAGGCCCAGCGGATGAAGATCCAGGCGGAGGCGGCCGCGTCGTACGACCGGGTGGCGCTCGACCGGATGCTGATCGACCAGCTCCCGCAGATCGTCAAGGAGGCCGCCGGCGGCCTCGCGGGCGCCAACGTCAACGTCCTCAACGGCGCGGACGGCCTCGGTGAGATCGCCGCCGGCCTGGTCTCCCAGGGCCTGACGATCCTCGACTCGGTCCGGCAGAACCTGGGCGGCCAGGAGTCCGACGGCCGCCGCTCCGAGGAGAGCGGGAGCAAGGACAGCGGCAGCAGCGGCCTGCTGCAGCTGCCCGGCACCAAGGGCCGCACGTCGGACGACGGGCCGGTGGACGTCGACTAGGCGCTCCGCTGTGAGCGCCCCGGGCCGTGTGTCGGCTGCGGCGCCGTCGTGGCTGGTCGCGCAGTTCCCCGCGCCCCTTCGGGGGCGCTGTCCTCGCCCCGGATCAATGCGCCCCCGACCTCGGGGGCGCTGCCGTCTGCCCGGGGCGGCGCCCCTCCCGCTTCGGGGGTGTTGCCGTTGTTCGGGTCGGGTCTGGTGGACTCGAAAATCGAACACATGCTTGAATTCGGCCATGCGATCGTTTCCCGCGGACCTGGTCAGGGCGCAGCTGGCGTGGAGCGCCACCTACCGGGAGCTCGCCGAGCGGCCCGGACGTGCCGAGTCGCGTCGGCGGCTGTACCGGCTGTCGGCCGAGGTGTTCTTCCACCCCTACTGGCAGCGACGGCGCCCCGCCCCCGCCGCGTGGTGGGAGCTGCGGAGCCTGGGGCGGTCGGACGGGGCAGGGAACTGAGAGGTCTCCGATGACGGGCTGGAGTGCGGGACCGTACGTCCCGGATGATCCTGAAGGCATGTCCGGACCGATACGGGTGATCGTGCATCCGCCGTCGCCGACGGGTGGGCGGCGCGTGCGCGTGGACGGGGAGATCCTCGGGCTCGCGCACAACGTGAACGACGTCGCCGAGTTCCTGCGCCGGGCCGGGCTGGAGATCGACCCGGCGGATGTCGCGGCGGCGCCCTGGATCGACTGGCGGGGCGGCGGGCCGGAGCGGTGGGGACCGGACGCGTGACGGACAACGCGCGAGGCCCGTCCGGTGTGGACGGGCCTCGGTATGGAGCGCCGGGCAGGCCTTGCACCTGCATTTCCCCGCAGGAAGCGGGGCGTCTTTCCTTGGACCACCAACGCAGCACCAGGCGGCCCTCACCGGGCCGACCAGCTCTGGAATGATCATAGCCCATACGGGCGGTGGGGCGTGGCCCGGCGCCCCTGCCTCGCCTTCCCGGGCGCCGGTTTTCTTTACGCACTCCTGACGCCGGCAGCCGCATCCCCGGACGGCCGTGGCGTGTCCTCATCCTTGTCCGGTTTCTTGTCCGGATCACGTCGAGAATGGAGTGTGTGCCCATGGACGGCGCCGTCGTAGGGGTCGTACTGGCGGTCGTACTGGTCCTGCTCGTGCTGCGCAGCGGGATGCGGGTGGTCAACCAGGTCGAGCGTGGGGTCGTGTTCCGCTGGGGCAAGGCGCTGCCGGACTTCCGGCGGCCGGGGATCACCTTCCTCATCCCGTTCGCCGACCGGATGCGCAAGGTGAACGTGCAGGTGGTCACCATGCCGGTGCCCACCCAGGAGGGCATCACCAAGGACAACGTGTCGGTGAAGGTGGACGCCGTCGTCTACTTCCGGGTCACCGACCCGGTCCGCGCGGCCATCGAGGTGCAGGACTACATCTTCGCCGTCGGGCAGGTCGCCCAGTCCTCGCTCCGTTCCATCATCGGCAAGAGCGACCTGGACGACCTGCTGACCGACCGGGAGCGGCTGCACGAGGGGCTCGCCCTGATGATCGACAGCCCGGCCGCGGAGTGGGGCATCCACATCGACCGCGTCGAGATCAAGGACGTCCAGCTGCCGGAGTCCCTGAAGCGGTCCATGTCCCGGCAGGCGGAGGCCGAGCGGGAGCGGCGGGCCCGGGTCATCACGGCGGACGGCGAGTTCCAGGCCGCGCAGCAGCTCGCCAACGCCTCCCGGATCATGGCGGAGACGCCCGAGGCGATGCAGCTGCGCCTCCTGCAGACGGTCGTCGAGGTCGCCGCCGAGAAGAACTCCACCCTCGTCATGCCCTTCCCGGTGGAGCTGCTGCGCTACTTCGAGCGGGCGACCAAGCGGCTCGACCAGGAGGTCGAGAAGAACGAGCGCGAGCTGGACGGCCCGGACGGGTCGGCCGCGCTCAAGGCCGGCATCGAGCAGCTCGCGGCCGTCGCCGACACGTTCGGGCCGGCCGGGGAGCTCACCGCGCCGAAGGAACCGGCAGCGGAGCCGTCCGCTCCCGTCGAGCGGCCGTAGCGGAGCGGCGGCGGCGTCACCGCGGGGGACGCCGCCGCGCCGAGCGTCTCGCGCGGGCGGGCGAGGTGAGCCGGGCCACCGAGCCCGCCGGCGTGGCACGGGCCGAAACCCCTGGCGCCACCTGACGGAGTTAGCATCCGCCCATGACGACTACTGAGAACAACGGGTCCGTGCTGGACGTGGAGATCGGTGCGCTGCGGGGTGGGTCGGCCGATCTGCCGGGGTACGGCGGCAAGGCCGTGCTCATTGTCAACGTGGCCTCCAAGTGCGGTCTGACCCCGCAGTACACCGGTCTGGAGAAGCTCCAGGAGCGGTACGCGGCGCAGGGCTTCACCGTGCTCGGGGTGCCCTGCAACCAGTTCCTGGGCCAGGAGCCCGGGAGCGCCGAGGAGATCGCCGAGTTCTGCTCGGCCACGTACGGCGTGACCTTCCCGCTGACCGAGAAGGTCGAGGTGAACGGCGAGGGCCGGCACCCGCTCTACGAGCGTCTGGTCGAGTTCGCCGACGCCGAAGGACACACCGGGGACATCCGTTGGAACTTCGAGAAGTTCCTGATCGGCCGGGACGGGCAGGTCGTCGCGCGGTTCTCGCCGCAGACCGAGCCGGAGTCGGCGGAGGTCGTGGCGGCGATCGAGTCCGCCCTCGCCTGAGCCGGGACCGGCCCTGGGAGACGGCGGTGCGCGTCGGCCCGGCCCGCACGCCGACGTGCACCCGCCCGCCCACCGGCCGGCGGGCACAAGCCGAGCCCCCTCGGCAAGGACGGCGGGCTGGTCGAGAGGGCTCTGGGTGACGCTTGTGCAGTTGTTTTCGTCGGGAGCGTGAGACGGTGGGTCAGCGAATGCCCCCTACGCCTTGACCGAGTCCACGAAGGTGTTCCACGCGTCGGCCGGGAACGCGAGGACCGGGCCCTCCTCGACCTTGGAGTCGCGTACGGCGAGTCCCGCGGTCGTCGGCGACTTGACCTCGACGCACGCCCCGTTCCCTGCGGAATAGGAGGACTTCGTCCACGTCTCCGTGGCGCCCTGAAGCAGTGCCATGTCCACTCCTGTTGCGAGTTGCTGTGGTGCTTGCTGTAGTGCGAATCACGCCAACCTTTCTGATCGGTTGGCGTGATCGACGCTACTAGCCAACTTCCCCGCCCGGAGTACTCGTTCACTCGTCTGGATGGCATATTCCAGAGGAGCCTTCCATGGGAGCGTTCCACCGGTGTACACTCCGCCGCTCTCTGTTCGGGAGGGCGGCGGAAGGGCTCAGCGGGCGTACTCCTTGGCCGCGTCGGCGATGAACTGCCGGGACTGCTCGACGTTCAGCGACTGGGCGCGCAGGTGCTCGTACATCACGGCGTACTTCTGCACGTCGTGGGCCTTCTCCAGGTAGAGGTCACTGGTCACGCCCTCCAGGTAGACGACGCTGGAGTCGGCCGCGTCGGCGAACTCCAGGATCGCGTACTGGCCGTTGAGGCCGGGATGGGCGCCGCACTCGAAGGGCAGCACCTGCACGGTGATGTGCGGCTGCTGGGACATCTCGATGAGGTACTCCAGCTGCTCGCGCATCACCAGCCTGCTGCCGACGAGCCGGCGCAGCGCGGCCTCGTCGAGCACCACCCACAACCGGAGGGGGTTGTGCTCGGCGGTGATACGTTCCTGTCGCCGCATCCGGACCTGGACCCGCTTCTCGATGTCGGCGGCCGAGGTCTCCGGCAACGCGCCCTGCACCAGTGCCTCGGCGTACGCCCGGGTCTGCAACAGACCGGTGACCAGCTGGGGTTCGTACACCCGCAGCGACTCTGCGTCCGTCTCCAGGCCGATGTAGACGCTGTACGGGATGTCGCCGAACGCGTGCCACCAGCCCTGCTGGCGCGAGTCCCTGGCCATCTCCATCAGGGACTCGACGACCCGCTGGTCCTCGACCTCGTACACCCCGCACAGGTCGCGGACGTCGCGCTGGCTGATGCTCCGGCGCCCGTTCTCCAGCCGGCTGATCTTCGACTGCGAAACGAGCAACCGCTCCGCCACTTCCTCCGCCGTCATGCCCTTGAGCTCGCGGAGCCTGCGCAGCTCCTGGCCCAGCCGGCGTCGCCTGACGGTGGGATTGACATTGGACGCCACGGGACGTGCACCTCCGGCTGCCTGCCTGTAACTACCACTTTGCGTATCTGCTGTTGAGCAGACTGCCACCAAGGGGCTTCCTACCGCTGGGAAACGGTGGATATGCGGCGCGTACGCGTCAGTTCGGGCACGTTCCGGATGCGACGGGGCCGACGGGGGCGCAAGGGGGCGAACACGGCCGAGCGGGGGGGGGGGGGGCGGGCGGGGCGGGCCCCGCCCCCCCCCCGCGCCCCGCGGGCCCCCAC